>LUZH01000212.1 GCA_001602885.1 Bacteroidales bacterium Bact_16
TGATCGGCCAGCAGCAGTATTTCGACCACTGGCCGCTGGTCGCGGCGCAGGGCGAGGGCTTCGCCCTGGTGGCGCGCTCCACGCCGCAGACGGTCGTGGTGATCGCCAATTCCTTCGGCTACCTGCCCCTGACGGACCATACCACGCTCGGAAACTTCATGGAGAATGAGAATTACCGGACGGTCTTCGCGCTGGACAATGTCTGGCGCGATGTGGACGACGGCACCGACCTGCACCATTACCTCCAGATGGGTGGCCACTACACCTTCCCGTCGGTGACGGAATCGACCGCGATGAGCATGACGCTCAAGCGCAACTGCGCCAAGGTGGTGATCAACGTGAAGAACGAGGCGTTCGCCAGGACCGGCGACAACAAGGTCATCATCGAGGACGTCCGGATCTGCAACGTCAACGCGAAGCATTACTACGTGTCCGATTTCTCCCGGAGTGCGGGCGATGCCATCGATTTCGAGGACAAGTTCTCCCCGATGACCCCGCTGCGCTTCGACGCCCCCGAGCAGGCTTTCCCGGCCAACGACGGCAGCGTGCAGACGTTCACCTACTATCTTCCGGCCAACCTGCGCGGACTGGGCGCCAACACCGATGCGGCCGCCTCCCAGAAGGGCAAGAACCTGGGCGCGCCGCTCGGCGCCACCTGCTTCCGGATCTACGCGCATTACGGCGACAACGAAGAACCAGTCGTCTATACCTACTACCTGGGCGGCGACCTGGTCAATGACTTCGACCTCAAGCCGAATACCAAGTATACCTACAACATCACCGTCACCGGCAAGGGAACCCCGCAGAACGACTACCGGATCGAGGACTTGGCCGACCGGCTGACGTTCAAGGTCGACGCCAATTGCTTCATGCTGCAGCCGCCGACCCGCGCGGGCAAGACCCTCACGTACACCATCCCCGTGCGCCGCGCGGCGGTGTTCTGGAACACGCCCGGCGTCAATATGGGCGTCTATGGCGCCTCCGGCGGCGACAACGAAGTGCTGACGCTGAGCGAATCGACGCAATGGACGCTCAGCTTCGTGTGGAACAGGATCAAGCGGGAGGATGCCAGCCTGGTCGGCGAAAGCGAGCTGCTGGTCGGTTCCGTCGACGACGGCTCGGGGAAATATGTCTTCACCGGCAAGGGCTTCGACCCGGACTATACGGGCGCGGCGGTCGACGGCCACGATCCGTTCTTCCGGATCAAGGTGGACTCCGGGATGAAGGGCGACGCCCTCGTCGCGCTCCGGAATACCGCCGGCGTCATCCTCTGGAGCTGGTATATCTGGGTCACGGATTACGATCCGGACGTGGAGATGAAACCGGTGAGCGGCACCTATGTGTACCCCGTCGCCGGCGGAGAGCTGCACCGCTACAGCGGCGCGGTCTGGGGCGCCGGCCAGGTCTATGAGAACGCCTTCATCATGGACCGCAACCTGGGCGCCTTGTCAAACTGGGGGGAGATCGATGACACCCGCGGCGCCTGCTTCCAGTTCGGCCGCAAGGATCCTGAGCCTGCCGGCGTCAGCATTTCGCATTCTTCCGCGGACGCGGACGTCATCAAAGCCGTCCACAACCCGACCGTGCACTACTCGGGATGGTGGGTGAATACCAGCCTGGGAAGCGTGGAGAATACGTGGAATGACCCCAAGCTCCTCAACAGGACCGGCCATGGCGGTGACAACTGCGAGCAGGACAAATCCATCTACGACCCCTGCCCGCCCGGGTGGAGGGTCCCCGTGAAAGAAACCTGGGCCGGGTACAATACCGCCGGCTTCACCGAATGGCTCTCTTCACCTGCCGGGCGATACTATTATCCGGAGGGAGATGCGGGCAAGGGCCGCATCTGGTATCCTGCAAGTGGTGCCCGGTGTCATCATGGCGCAACTTGGATAGACATCCATACGAAAGGTTACAGTTGGAGCGACTCGCCGCAAATGCAGTATAATGCCGCGGCGACCCAGGGCGTTTTCTTGCAATTCAATTCGTCGGCTGCGGGGACGGGTAGCAGTAATCGTTACCTTGGTTTGCCGGTCCGCTGCATCCGTCTCCGCTAATCTGTTCTGAAGAATGATTCCGATGAAATTCAAGTTTTCCATATTTTTGCTGACTTTCCTGCTGGGCGCCTGCAACCTCCTCGAACCGGTCGAAGATCCCTGTCATTCTGAGCGAAGCGAAGAATCTCTCGTCCCCGTGTCCCTGACCCTGGACGTCGCCGCCGCCGAAGACGGCATGCCCGGCTCCAAGGCGGACATCTATTACGAGCCGGAGGATCCCGGCTACGACGCGGACGCAGCCATCAAGACCGTCCTGCTGTTGCAGTTCGACGGCGAAGACGCGGACGCGCAGCTGATCGGCCAGCAGCAGTACTACGACCACTGGCCGCTCGTCGCGGCGCAGGGCGAGGGATTTGCCCTGGTGGCGCGCTCCACGCCGCAGACGGTCGTGGTGATTGCCAATACCTTCGGCTATCTGCCCCTTACGGACCGCACCAC
>LUZH01000213.1 GCA_001602885.1 Bacteroidales bacterium Bact_16
GCCGTGATCACCGGCGCCGCCGGCGCGCTGGGCGGCTCGCTCGCCCGGCATTTCGCCGCGCAGGGCGCCGACGTGGTGGCCCTCGTCCACCGTCCCGAACAGGTCGAACCGACCGTGGCGTCCCTCCAGGCCCTGGGCGGCAAGCCCTGCGGCTATGCCTGCAACGTGATGGACACGGAGGCCGTGTCCAAGATTGCCGACGAGGTCCTCGCCAAATATGGCAAGGTGGACATCCTGATCAACGTGGCCGGCGGCAACGTCGCCGGGGCCAACGTGATGCCGGACCAGAACTTCTGGGACATGAAACTCGAGGACTGGACCAAGGTCCTGGACCTCAACCTCAACGGCACCGTCTACCCTTGCCACGTCTTCACGAAAGTCTTCGCGAAGCAGGGCTACGGCTGCATTCTCAACATCTCCTCGATGGCGGCTTATGACGCCCTGTCCCGCGTCGCGGGCTATGGCGCCGCCAAGGAGGGCGTATCCAACTTCACGCGCTGGCTGGCCGCCGAGATGGCCATCAAATACGGCGAGAAGATCCGCGTGAACGCGCTGGCGCCGGGCTTCTTCATCGGCAAGCAGAACCGCGCCGCCCTGCTCAACGAGGACGGCTCGCTGACCGAGCGTTCGGTCAAGGTCATCGCCAAGACGCCGATGCGCCGCTTCGGCGACCTGACGGAGCTCAACGGCGCCGCACAGTTCCTGTGCAGCGACGCCGCCTCCTTCGTCACCGGCGTCATCCTGCCGGTCGACGGCGGCTTCAGCTCCTTCAGCGGTATTTAACCGCCGAAGGAGCCGAATCCAGGCGCTGCGCTCCGATATTCCTTCAACAGATTCCAGACAAAAAAGAATTATGAAAAAGCTCGTATATCTATTTTGGTTGCTCGTCTCTCTGGCAACGCTCGCCGCCTGTCAAAAGAAGCCTGTTCCGGACAACAACGGAGACAAAGAAAAGATAGATCTGGCCCGGCTGTATGATCTTTGGAAATATGACGGATATGACTGGGTGGAGTTTACCGCTGACGGAAATCTGAAAAAAGTCCAACAGACAGTTGTGGGTGAAACCCGGTATCTGTTCCGTTTCTCGTTTTCTTATTCTTTTGGAGAAAGCGGAGCCATCCGCTACGGAACCTCGTATGTGAACGAGGAGTATTACTCTTTCAAGACCGATGTTGACAGGCCGACCGGGAAACCGTTATTAATTTCGGTTGACCCTGTCAACATGCAACTTACGACAAACATCCTCGACGGAGAGAGCCAGACGTTCGAGATTAACGCCTGTTCTGATGCCGGGCTTGTCCTGCTTCTTCCCCTGAACCGGGAATCGGTATCGGGCTCGCCGCTCTATGAACGGCACTCTTTTTCTCCTGTCACCCCCAACAGTTTAAGCTTTGAAGCGACCGCGTTGGGCCGGAATGACCGTGATTTCCCTGCCTATTCGGAGCGCTTCCTAAACGAGATGACTCATTCTCTGGCCGCCGAAAGCGAAGAAACATGGACCGACGAAGAGTTGGATGCCCTTCGCAGCGAACTTACGGAAGCGTTTTGTAAACTGTTCTAAACTGAAGCCGGGCGCTTTTTCCGCCCACTGCTGTCGAGGGTCCAATGAATGGACCCTCAACGGCATCTAGTTAGCGGAAATAGCGGGACAGCCAGGCCTGGTCGATGCAGGCGAGGCCCTGGACGGAGTCCCGGATCTGGGGATTGCGCTGGAGAATGCCGGCGCAATCTTCGTATACGTTGAAGCCGACGGCCACGAGCTCCATCTGGCCGGCCGCCGGGTAGGTGAAGGTCATCTCGCCGTCGGCGCCGTCCGTGCCGGCGAACTTGAGCGCGACGTCCTTCTTGAGCTCCTGGCAGGTCACGAACTTGCACATCTCGATGATGAGGTCGTCCAGGCCCGCGTCGAAGATCTTGATCTTCTCGACCAGGTCGCCCACGCTGCGCACCTGCCGGCCGGTGTAGCCTTCCGGCAGGCCCTCGGCGCTCATCGGGGCGTCCGTGAGGACGATCATCACGCGCTCATTGGGGTCGTGGTAGAGGAAGGGGACCTTGAGGAGGTTGGCCGTGCCGCAATGGGGGCAGCTCCAGGTGAAGAGTTCCCCGCTCCGGACCTTTTCCTTGAGCTCCGGAGATGTGGCGGCGTTGACGCTCTGCGGCACGCTGACGCTCTGTTCCGCTCCGCAACGGGAGCATTTGGCGAGGAGGCTAGACATTGAAGAGGAAATGCATGATGTCGCCGTCTTGCACGACGTAGTCCTTGCCTTCGATGCCCATCTTGCCGGCGGCGCGGACGGCGGCCTCGGTCTTGTACTGCACGAAGTCGTCGTATTTGATCACCTCGGCGCGGATGAAGCCCTTCTCGAAGTCGGAGTGGATGACGCCGGCGGCCTTGGGGGCCTTGTCGCCGCGGTGGATGGTCCAGGCGCGGCACTCGTCGGCGCCGGCAGTGAAGAAGGTCTGCAGGCCAAGCAGGTGGTAGGCGGCCTGGATGAGGCGGACAACGCCGGACTCCTTCAGGCCCATCTCCTCGAGGAACATCTGGCGGTCGTCGTAGTCTTCCATCTCGGCGATCTCGGACTCCGTGCGGGCGGA
>LUZH01000214.1 GCA_001602885.1 Bacteroidales bacterium Bact_16
CGGGATGAAGGTCCTGCTCGCCGCCTGCGACACCTTCCGTCCGGCCGCCATCGAGCAACTCAAGACGCTCGGCGCACAGGTCGGGGTCGAGGTCTATTCCCAGGATGGGGAGAAAGACCCCGTCAAGGTGGCGAAGGACGCCGTCCAGTACGCGCGCCAGCAGGGCTACAGCGTGGTGATCGTCGACACGGCCGGCCGCCTCACGGTGGACCAGGAGCTGATGGACGAGATCGCCACCCTGCACAAGGCCATCAACCCGACGGAGAGCCTCTTCGTCGTGGATGCGATGACCGGCCAGGATGCCGTCGAGTCCGCCAAGGCCTTCAACGCCGCCATCGACTACGACGGCGTCGTGCTGACCAAGATGGACGGCGATACCCGCGGCGGCGCCGCCCTTTCGATCAAAGCCGTCACCGGCAAGCCCATCAAGTTCGTCAGCTCAGGCGAGAAGATGGAGGCGCTCGACATATTCTATCCGGCCCGCGTGGCAGACCGGATCCTCGGCATGGGCGATGTCGTCTCCCTGGTGGAGAAAGCCCAGGAGCAGTATGATGAAAAAGAAGCACGGGCCCTTAAAAAGAAGATCGCGCGCAACCAGTTTACGCTGAACGACTTCTATAATCAGCTCCAGCAGGTCCAGAAGATGGGTAACATGAAGGACCTGGCCGGAATGCTGCCGGGCATGGACAAGGCGCTCAAGGATGTTGATATTCCTGATGACGCGTTCAAACCGACCGAAGCCATCATTCAATCCATGACTCCCTACGAGAAGGAGCATCCCGAGTGCATCAACGGGTCCCGCCGCAACCGAATTGCGAAAGGATCCGGGACCACCGTGGCGGACGTCAACAAACTGCTCAAGCAGTTCGAGCAGACCCGCAAGATGATGAAAATGGCTGTGGACGGTTCCCTCCAGCAGCGTCTTAAGGGGCTTAGAAGATAAGTTGCATATCTTCCTGGATCATCTGATCCACGATTTTCTCAGGCACGAAGTGCCATTCTCCGATCAGGGAGCGGTCTCCGAGGAGCGCGGAATCTATGGTTCCGTGCTCCTTGAAGTATTGGTAGACCAGCTCGCGTATTTCGGGATGGCGCGCAACGATGCGCTCCTCGATCTCGTCCTTCGGGATCCCGGCGCCCGCGATCAGATGGTCGCCGCCACCGCTCGCGCGGTAGGACGTCATCGCGACGCGGTACCAGGCCTCCGGATCGAAGGGGGTGCCGTCGGCAAGGGACTTGATCTGTACGCGGCTGCCCGCAGGGCGGGTCACGTCCACGGTATAGATCAGTCCGGCCGCTGAGTCAAAATTGTAGGTCCGGCCCTCGAAGGACCAGCGGTCCGCGCCGGTGCGGGGGTCCGGATCGTCGACGATCTTCAGCACGTGGCGGCCGGGGGTCTGGATCCAGCGGCTGTAGGAGAATTCCAGGTAGTCGCGGATCTCGGCGCCGCGAAGCTTCACCACATAGAGCTGATTCTCATAGGGATAGATCGTGAACATGTCGTTGAATACCACCTCGCCAGGCTTGACGGTGCCGTCGAAGGTTAGCGGCGCCGCGAAGGACAGCTGGACGTCGGGGACGCCGAGCTGGACGGTGTGGATGAGGTTGACGTAGTCGCACATGCCGCGGTAGGCGTCGCGGGTGCGGAGCTCCATCGCGAGCTTCCCGACGGGCTGCAGCGTGAAATCGCGGACCTCCTCGAAGACGGGGCGGAAATGCTCCTTCATCTGCGCGTCCACCTTGTTCTTGTCCATCCGGACAAATTCGGCCTGCATCTCGCGCGCCTGCCCCTTGGACTGGCGCACGACGGCGTGGCCGACGTTGCCGGCGCGGGCGCCGCCGTCGATCAGCCAGAGGCCATCCTTGTCGGCGACGGCCGGGCGGTGGTCGTGCGAGCAGACGAGCAGGTCCACGCCCTGCAGCGTCTGCAGCAGGTCGAGGCCCTGGCTCTCGAGCATCTTCCCGTCACCCTCGCCCACGCCCGAATGCGTCAGGACGACCATCACGTCGGGGCGCTCCTTGGCGCGGATGCGGTCCACCCACTCCTGCGCGCAGGGAATCAGCGACTTGAAGTCGATGCCGCTCCAGACCGGCTCGGAGAGCCAGGCCTTCATGTTGGGGTTGGTCAAGCCCAGGACGGCGACCTTGAAGCCGCCGCGGCGGAAGACCTTGTAGGCGGGGAAATAGGGTTCGCCGTCGGACGTGCGGACGGCGTTGGCGCCCAGGAAGGGAATGCCGTGCGCGGCGAGCTGCGCCGCGATCTTGTCGTAGACCGGATGGCCGGTCTCGATGTCGTGGTTGCCCACGGCCACGGCGTCGTATTTCATATACGAGATGAGCTGCACAAAGGGGTGCTCCCCTTCGGTCTGGACGTAGTTGTAGTAGTAGGGGGCGTTGTCGCCCTGGAGGCAGTCGCCGGCGTCCAGCAGGAGGACATTTTTCTCGCCCACGGCGTCGCGCAGGCTGTCCACCCAGGCGTGGACGGACATCAGGCTCGTCTTGTTGGACTGGCCTTCGACGTAGGGTTCGTCGAACCAGCTGCCGTGGACATCACCCGTTGTGACGATATGCAGGACGCGCTCCTGGGGCGTGCAGGAAAAAGCGAGCACCAGGGCAGCGATAAAAAGCAGGATATGACGGTATTTCATAATGCGCGAAATTACTAAATTTGCATAGAAAATGAAACTGTTTACCGAGGTCAATTGCGAGAAATTGTCTCCCCTCTCCCGAGGGGAAAAAATCTGCGTGCTCGGGAGCTGTTTCGCCGATGCGATCGGCGAAAAGCTCGCCGCGGCGGGCTTCGACGTGCTCCGCAATCCCTTCGGAACGCTCTACAATCCCGCTTCCGTCGCCACGGCGGTGGAGCGGCTGGACAGCGCGCGGCCCTTCACGGCCGACGAGTGCGTGGAGATGGGGGCCGGCGCGGGGCTGGTGTGCAGCTTTGCGCACCACACCCGCTTCGCGCGCCCCACGCCGGAGGCGTTCCTCGACGCGGCCAACGCGGCCCTCGCGGCGGATGCCGCGGCCTGGGCCGGCTGCCGCCGCGTCATCGTCACCCTCGGCACCGCGTGGGTCTGGCGGGCGCTGGAGCGGCCCGGCCGGCCGGTCGTCGCCAACTGCCTGAAGCGCCCCGCCCGCGAGTTCGCGCACGAGCTGCTCGGCGTCGACGCCTGCGCCTCACTCCTGCGCTCGCTGGTGGAGGACCACCCCGACAAACAGTTCCTTTTCACCGTCTCCCCCATCCGCCATCTGGGCGACGGCGCCCACGCCAACACCCTCTCCAAATCCACCCTCCAACTCGCTGTACAGCAAGTAGTGACAGCGTTTTCCAACCCCTCGTCCAGCCCGGCTGCCGTCCCTTCGTCATGCCTGGCCCCGACCGGGCATCTCCCCCGCGCCGAGTACTTCCCCGCCTACGAGATCCTGCTCGACGAACTCCGCGACTACCGCTTTTATGCCGACGACCTCGTCCACCCCGCCGACACCGCCGTCCAGCTCATTTGGGAACGCTTCCTGGACGCCTGCACCGACCCCGCCGACCGCCCGGCCATCCTCGCCGCCGAGCGCGCCGCCCGCGCCGCCGCCCACCGTCCCCTCCGCTGAGCCCATCCCCCTCACCCAAAATTCGTTACAGAATCGACAGCATTTGATTCTGTATCTACAATCTGGCCGGCCCCAACCCGTTCCCATCTGTCGCCATCTTGCCTTCGACAGCGAAAGTGCTCCTAGTGGTCCAAACGCTGGACCACCAGCCGCACCCCAAAGGAAATTCAGGAAGAAGACGATGGCGCGCCATAGACTTGTGAGGTACAATTCATTGATGGATATATATTTAACAAACTATTATACCCTCACTTACTTACTGCTCACGCCGAAACCGGCGGGATCTGGGGTAACCGCCAATTGGAGTTTGATGGGGCCCGGCCCGTTGCTTACTAGAGCGTTAGCTGCCCGGAGAGGTGTGGCGGGTGTTTTTCGCAACTCGTTGGCAATCAAGCTCATACGCAAATACACTGGGTCAATTTTTGCCCCCTATAATCGCGTAAATTATTGATAATGTGAGAACAACGAAAAACAGGCAGT
>LUZH01000215.1 GCA_001602885.1 Bacteroidales bacterium Bact_16
AACGTCATCTGGCAGCTGGGCGACGTGGGCGTGGGCCTGACGGCCTGGATCAACGTCATCGTCCTGCTGCTCCTCTGTCCGCAGGCCGTCCGGGCCCTGCGGGAATACGAATCTTCCCTCAAGAAAAACTCATAGAAATGAACCTGAAACCTTACCTGCACGAAGTCAAGTACTACGAGACCGACAAGATGGGCATCACCCATCACTCCAACTATATCCGCATCATGGAAGAAGCCCGCATCGACTGGATGGACCAGCTGGGCTACGGCTTCGACCGGATGGAGGCCGAGGGCATCGTCTCCCCCGTCGTCTCCGCCGCCTGCAACTACAAGAAAACCACCACGTTCAAGGATCTGATTGAAGTGGAGGTCAAGGTCAAGAGCCTGAGCGAGGTCAAGCTCATCATCGCCTACACGATGCGCGTCGGCGCCAAGGTCGTCGCCACCGGCGAGACGGTCCACTGCTTCTTCGACGGCGGCCGCCCGGCCGTCATCGCCGACCGCTTCCCCACCCTCTACGAGGCGATGAAGGCCACGATGGACTGACGGCTCTTCCGCCGGCGGAAAGCAGTAAGAATCGTATTTTTTATCCGTTTCGGCTTTTTTAAACCGATACGTGTCCTTACCTTGCCCGAAAAAAAGCTATGAAAAAGATTCTTGAAATCCTCCAGTACGGAGACACCGACATCCGCTTCCGGACCGACCTCAAACCCGCCGACAAGCCAGACACCATCCCGGGCCTCGTTTCCTCCCTCGCCTTCGCGATGATGACCACCCTCTGGGGCGCCAACGAACGCGACATCATCCCGGTCCTCCGGGCCCTGACCATCGCCGACCTCGCCGTCAGCGTGAACCGCGAGGAAATGATCCGGCTGATGGACCAGGACTCCAAAGTATTCGCAGACATCCTGCAGGAATCCCGCCGCGAGTTCGAACGCCAGGGCGGCAAGGTCATCTCCTTCCCACCCTTCGTCCAGCCCTCCAAGACCCGAAGCTAGCCTTCGAAGAAGAAGGCGTCGGGGAGGGCGTGGCAGTTGTAGCGGGAGGCCATGGCTTCGCCGTAGGCGCCCGCGGAGCGGATGGCCATGAAGTCGCCGCGGTGGCATTTGTCGATGAACATCTCCTTGACGAACACGTCGGAGCTCTCGCACACGGGACCGACCACGTCGTAGACCTCTTCCGGTTCGTTGGAAGAGATGTTCTCCACGCGGTGATAAGCCTTGTACATCGCCGGGCGGACCAGCTCGGTCATGCTGCCGTCGATGATGGCGAACTGCTTGTGCGTGCCCTGCTTGACATAGAGCACGCGGGAGATCAGCGAGCCGCACGGAGCCACGATGCTGCGGCCCGGCTCGAAGTGCACGACCGTGCCCTGGGGCAGCTTCAGGTGGCGCCGGAAGGTCTCGAAATAGGATTCGAAATCGGCGATGGGCAGGTGGTTGGGATGCTGGTAGTTGATGCCCAGGCCACCGCCCACGTTGATGTCGCCCACCGGGCGGCCGCCGCGCTGCAGGCGCGCGACCAGCTCGTTGACGCGGTTGCACAGCGCCGAGAAATCCATCATGTCCAGGATCTGCGATCCGATGTGGAAATGCAGGCCGCAGTAGCGGACGTTCGGCAGGCGCAGCGCCAGGTCCATGACCTCGTCCAGCTGCTCGTAGTTGATGCCGAACTTGTTCTCCGCCAGGCCGGTGGTGATGCCGGCGTGCGTGTGCGCTCCGATGTCGGGGTTGATGCGCAGGCTCACGGGCGCCACGACGCCCATTTCGCCCGCCAGGGCGTCGATCACCTCCAGCTCGGGCGCAGACTCGACGTTGAAGCGGGAGATGCCGGCCTCCAGGGCGATGCGGATCTCCGCGTCGCTCTTGCCGACGCCCGCGAACACGATGCCCTCCGGGGGGAACCCCGCCGACAGGGCGGCGAGCACTTCGCCGCCGCTCACGCAGTCGGCGCCGAAGCCCCGCGCCGCGATCTCCGACAGGATCCGCGGGTTGTAGTTGGCCTTGACGGCGTAGTGCACGCGGAAGTCCGGGTTGCGGTCGAGCTGGGCCTGCACCGCATCCAGCGTCCGCCTCAGCAGCGGCAGGTCGTAATAGTAGAACGGCGTCCGCATCGAGGCGAAACGCTCAACCGGGAATTCGCCCTTCAGCATTATTCAAACAGGCATTTGCTCAAGGAGCGCAGGGCGCGCGCCTTGTCCTCCCCCTTCACGAGGAAGGAGATGTTGTAGTTGCTGCCGCCGTAGGAGATCATGCGCACGGGGATGTCCTTCATCGCGTC
>LUZH01000216.1 GCA_001602885.1 Bacteroidales bacterium Bact_16
CGATTTCCTTGACGGGATTCACGAGGCCCAGGACGTTGGACACGTGGGCGACGCACGCGATGCGCGTCCGCTCCGTCAGCAACTCCGGGAGGAGGTCCAGCCGGAGGTGTCCGGAACCGTCCACGGGCAGCACCTTGAGCGTGGCGCCCTTGCGCCCGCAAAGGAGCTGCCAGGGCACGATGTCGGAATGGTGCTCCGACTCGCAGACCAGGATCTCGTCGCCGGCGTGCACGAAGGCCTCCCCGAAGCTGAAGGCGACGAGGTTGATGGAGGCCGTGGTGCCGGCCGTGAAGACGATTTCCTCGCGGAATTCCGCGTTCAGATACGCGCGGACGGCGTCCCGCGTGGATTCATATTCGGCCGTAGCCAGCGCGGCCGTATGATGGACCGCACGGTGCAGGTTGGCGTTGTATTTCTCCGTCATTTCGGTCCACTTGCGGACGACGCTGCGGGGCCGCTCGGACGTGGCCGCATTGTCCAGATAGACAAGCGGTTTGCCGTAGACCGACTCCGAAAGGGCGGGGAATTCTTGACGTATATTTTCGACTTGCTTCATAGAAGAATGCAAAAATAAACATTATTTTTGTGATATGATAGATTACATCTCAGGAAAGCTTGTCACGCTCACCCCCACGATGGCGGTGATCGACAACCAGGGCATCGGATATGCCTCCGAAATCTCCCTGCAGACCTACGACGCGCTCAACGGCAAGTCGGAGGCCACGCTCTACATCCAGCGCCAGATCAACCCGCGCGACGGCATCGAAGTAGACTACGGATTCGCCACGCCGGCGGAGCGCGAGCTGTTCCGGCAGATCACGAGCGTGTCCGGGATGGGCGCCGCGTCGGCGCGGATGGTGCTCTCTTCCCTCTCGCCCGACGAGCTGCGCAACGCCATCCTGAGCGAAGACGTCAACCGCCTCAAGGGCGTCAAGGGCATCGGCCTGAAGACGGCCCAGCGGATGGTCCTCGAGCTGAAAGACAAGATCGTCAAAGGCGACGGAGCCAGCACGGAACTGCTGTTCAAGACCGACTCCGGCGCTGCAGCCGAAGAGGCTTCGACGGCACTTCAGATGCTCGGTTTCTCGAAGCCGAACATCAACAAAGCCATCCAGGCCATCCTCAAACAAAGCCCCTCGGCTTCGGTGGAAGAGATTATCAAAGCTGCCCTGCAGCGGCTCTAGAGCGGGATTCAGCGCCCGAAATACACGAGCAGCACGGATATGTCCGCTGGCGAGACCCCGGAAATGCGAGAAGCCTGGGCGATCGTCAGCGGACGATATTTTTTCAGCTTCTGCCGGCATTCGATCGTCAGTCCGGCCACGCGCTCGAAGTCAAAATTCTCAGGAATCTTGAGGTCTTCGAGCCGGCGGATTTTCTCCGCCATCAGCAACTCGCGATCGATATATCCTTTGTATCGGAGAGAGATTTCTACATTTTCAACAACCTCGTGTTGATAAGTTCCACGTGGAACGATTTTCAAAAGTTCCTCAAGCGCAACTTCCGGCCGCGTGGCCAGATCCGCGATCTTCTTGGACTCGGAAATCGGGCTGGAGCCCACTGATTCGAGGTATGGATTGACCTGTTTAGCGGTCAGGTTCTTCGTCTCACAATAGCTTTTCAGCGCTTCTACGCGCTCGTATTTCTCCATCGCCGCGGCATAGCGCGCCTCGCTGGCGAGGCCGATTTCGTGCGCGAGCGGCGTCAGGCGCTGGTCGGCGTTGTCCTGGCGCAGCAGGATCCTGTACTCCGCACGCGACGTGAACATCCGGTACGGCTCGTCCACGCCTTTCGTGACGAGGTCGTCGATCAGCACGCCGATGTAGGACTGGTCGCGGCGCAGGATGAACGGATCCTGCTCCCGGATCTTGCGGTGGGCATTGATGCCCGCCACAATCCCCTGCGCGGCCGCTTCCTCGTAGCCGGTCGTGCCGTTGACCTGGCCGGCCAGGAAGAGGTTTTCGACGAGCCGCGACTCGAGGGTCGGACGCAGCTGCGTCGGGTCGAAGAAGTCGTACTCGACGGCGTACGCCGGCCGGAAGATCTTCACTTCTTCCAGGCCCTGGATGGCATGGAGGGCCTCCAGCTGCACCTGGAGCGGCAGCGAGGAGGAGAATCCCTGCAAGTAGTATTCGTTGGTGTGGCGACCCTCCGGCTCCAGGAAGAGCTGGTGCGCCGGGTTGTCCGGGAAGACGCGCAGCTTGTCCTCGATGCTCGGACAGTAGCGCGGTCCCCTGCCGTGGATCAGGCCGGTGAAGAGCGGTGAGTCGCCGAAGCCGGTCCGCAGGATCTCGTGGACCTTTTCGTTCGTGTGGAGGATGAAGCACGGCATCTGCGGGGCGCGGCCGTCCTGCACGGCCGAAGGCTCGGGCAGGAAGGAGAAGCGCGCCGGGTCGGGGTCGCCGAGCTGGATCGGGAGCCTGGCGGTGTCGACCGAGGAGATGTCGATCCGGGGAGGCGTCCCCGTCTTCATCCGGTCGGTCGTGAGCCCGCGCTCGACGAGCTGCTCGGTCAGACCGTAAGAGGCGGGCTCGCCGATGCGGCCGCCCTCCATCTGGTGGCGGCCGATGAAAAGCTTGCCCGTCAGGAAGGTCCCGGCGGTCAGGATAACCGCCCGAGACTTGAAAATCGCCCCGGTATTTGTGCGGACGCCGCAGATTTTTGAATTCTCAAAGAGAAAAGAGACCGCAGAATCCGCGTAAATATCTAATTTACAGGC
>LUZH01000217.1 GCA_001602885.1 Bacteroidales bacterium Bact_16
GCGATCATCGACTGCCGGACGTTGTAGCCCACGCCCGCCGGGTCCTCCTTCAGGCCGAGCAGCACCTCGATGCGCTTGCGCTGGTGGTCCTGGAGGACATTGTTGAACACGAAATCGGTGGCGAAAACCACCATCACGCCCGCCACGAAGGCGAGCACGGTGCGGGCCAGCGCCGTGCGGCGCCGGACGCGCTCCTCCCGCCGGCTGTTGCGCAGCACCTGGAGGAAATAGCCGAGGCACACGGCCAGCAGCACCGCCACCGGCACCCATCCGGGCGCGATGAGGGTCAGGATGAACAGCAGGATCGCCATCCCCATCAGGAACAGCCACCAGCCCGACAGGCCCTCGCGGTACAGCACGAAGATGAAGCCGACATAGACCAGGGCGGAGCCCGTCTCGCTCTCGCCCAGGATGGCGAGCATCGGTAGGCCGATGATGGCGGCCACCCACAGGAAATGCCTGCGGTTGGACAGGCGGAAGGCCGGCTTGCTCATCACCGCCGCCAGCAGCAGCGAGGTGGTGATCTTGGAGATCTCGGCCGGCTGGAACTTGACCGGGCCCAGCTCGAACCACGAGTGCGAGCCCTTGACGTCGCGGCTCACGAAGATGACCAGCACCAGCAGGAAGAACACGCCGATGTAGGCATAGGGCGAAAGGACCTCCCAGAGCCGGGGATGGATGACGAACAGGATGAGCAGGTCCAGCGCGAACGCGGTCAGCATCCAGATGAACTGCTTGCCGCTGCGCGCGCTCCAGTCGAAGATGGAAGAAGGCTCCGTGCTGTGGATGGACGCATAGATGTTCATCCAGCCGATCAGGATGAGCAGCAGGTAGCAGCCCACCAGCCACCAGTCCACGGTCTTTCCAAGTCCCCGGTCGAAGGAGCCGGGCAATCCGTCAGCCTGTCTCATATCAGAAGAATCGGGTGGTCATCATACGGTCCTCCAGGTACTGCCGCTCCGGAGAGATCTCGCCGTTGAGATACTTCTCCAGCATCAGCGAAGCCACCGGCAGCGCCCAGGTGGCGCCGAAGCCGGCGTTCTCGACATACGCGGCCACGGCAATCTTCGGATTGTCCTTGGGCGCGAAACAGATGAACACGGAATTGTCCTTTCCGTGGGGGTTCTGGGCGGTGCCGGTCTTGCCGCACACGTCCAGGGGATGCGGGCGCTGAAGGCGGTGCCGCCCGCCGAGCCGCCGCCGTTGACGGCCATGTACATGCCCTCCACAGCCGTGTGGAAATGGGTGGTGTCCACCATCGTGTACTGCCGCTCCTTGTATTTGGGGTCGATCTCGACCCCGTCGGAGTCCTTGACGATATGGGGGATGTAGTAGTAGCCGCGGTTGGCCATGATGGCCGCGAGGTTGGCGATCTGCAGCGGCGTGGCGCCGATCTCGCCCTGTCCGATGGATAGCGAGATCACGGTCTGGAAGCGCCACGCGCCCTTGCCGTAAATCTTGTCGTAGAACGACGAGGTCGGGATGTTGCCGCCCAGCTCGGACGGGAAGTCGCTGCCGAGCTTGCGGCCGAAGCCGAAGCTCAGCACGTATTCGCGCCAGCGGTCGAGGGCCTCCGCCGTATTCTTGTATCTCTTGTTGTCCAGGATGTTGCGGAACACATAGCAGAAATAGCCGTTGCAGGAGGTCGCGATGGCGCTCAGCAGGTTGAGCGGCGAGGCGTGGCCGTGGCAGCCGAGCCGGCGGTTGTTGCCGTACGGGAAGCCGTAGTTGCACGGATACATGTTGGACGGCTGCAGGACGCCTTCCTGCAGGCCGATCAGGCCGTTGATCAGCTTGAACACGGAGCCGGGCGGGTAGGACGCCATCACCGTGCGGTTGAACATCGGTTTGCGCGGATCGCGCGAAATCTCGCCGTAGTGCTTGCCGATGTCGCTCAGCACGTCCACGTCGATGCCAGGGCTCGAGACCATCGCGAGGATCTCGCCGGTGGACGGCTCGATCGCGACGACCGAGCCCACCTTGCCGGCCATCAGCTGCTGGCCGTATTGCTGCAGATGCGCGTCGATCGTGGACACGATGTCCTTGCCGGGCTCCGCCTCCTTGTCGTCCTCCCCGTCCATGTAGGGCGACTGCACGCGGTTGCGCGAATCGCGCAGGAAGATGTGGTAGCCCTTGACGCCGCGCAGCTCCGCCTCGCGCGCAGCCTCCAGGCCGGTCTTGCCGACATAGTCGCCCGACCGGTATTCGGGATGGTTCTGGATGTAGTCGGCGTCCAC
>LUZH01000218.1 GCA_001602885.1 Bacteroidales bacterium Bact_16
CACCACGGCAAGCAGTTCATTGATGCGCTTCATCGCGGAGGCATACTGCATCTCATTCTCAATCTTTGTCATTATTCCGGATTCTTATCTGTTAGTTGCATTGATTCTCATAGTCTAATGTCGCGACAAATATAGTATTATTATCTAAATTTACAATTTCTTATCTAAAATTTAGATATTTCTCAAAGACAGCATGCTGTGAAGATAGATGATAATACAATACAAGACAGTAAGAATCGTGTTTTTAACGATTCTTACAACCAAATAAATACGATTCTTATTACTCCGAGAGTTCCAGCCAGCGCATTTCGTGCTGGCTGATTTCGTCGATAATTGCTTGGACGCGCTCCGAGGCCGCCTGCAGCTCCGCGTAGGGGAGCGTGCCGGACGACATCCGCGCCTCCAGCTCCGCTTTCTCCGCCTCCAGCCGCGGCAGCGCCGCCTCGATCGCCTCCAGCTCCCGCTGCTCCTTCCAGGTCAGCTTCCGCGGCTTCGCGGCGTCGTGGGTTGGCGTTGTGGCAGGCGTTCGGGTGCTTTGCGTTGGCGTTGTGGAGGGTGGAGCCGGAATTGGTTTTTCGGCCCTTGTGGACGAAAAATAATTCCGGTCCACCCGCGTGGGAGCACCCGACGCCGCCTTTTTGCTCTTCTCGAAATCGCGGATATAGGCGCGGTACTCCGAGAAGTGGCCGACAAAATCCTTGACGAGGCCCTCGCCGCAGAAGACCAGCAGATGGTCCGTCACCCGGTCCAGGAAATGCCGGTCGTGGCTGACGATCAGCAGACTGCCCTGGAACTCCTTGAGATACTCCTCCAGGATATTCAACGTCACGATATCCAGATCGTTGGTCGGCTCGTCGAGAATCAGCAGATTCGGCTCCTGCATCAAGATCGTCAGCAGATACAGCCGCCGCTTCTCACCGCCGGACAACCTCCCCACACGCGTAGAAAGCATATCGTGCGGAAAAAGGAACCGCCCCAGCAGGCGCGTGTCGGGAACCACGTCCAGCACCGTATCCTCCGGATCAAAATCCATCCCCTGCTGCCGGTAATACCCGATCTTCAGCGTCTCGCCCCGGTCGATCACCCCGCTGTCCGGCTCGATCTCGCCCGTCAGCAAGTCCAGGAACGTACTCTTGCCGACACCGTTGCGCCCCACGATCCCGACCTTGTCGAACCGCTGGAAATTATAAGTGAAATCCCGCAGCATCGGGATCCCCTCCCAGTCATAATTGACATCCTTGCAATTGATGATCTTGCCGCCCAGGCGCGACGCAGCACCCACGCCCTCGAGCGAGATCTGCTTCGTCGTATAGACCTGCGCCGCGCGGTCCGAGAGCTCGTGGAACGCGTCGATGCGGTACTTCGCCTTGCCGCTGCGGGCGCAGGGCGTCGCGTGGATCCACTCCAGCTCGCGCCGCAGCAGATTGCGGACCTTGTCCGTCTCCGCGTTGTAGTGCGCGATGCGCTCCTCCCGCTTCTCCAGATAATTCTGATAATCACCCTTGTAGGTATAGATCGCGCCGTGGTCCAGCTCCATCACCGTGTTGCACACCCGGTCCAGGAAATACCGGTCGTGCGTGACCATCAGCAGCGTGCAGCGGCTGCGCTTCAGATACCCCTCCAGAAACTCGATCGCCTCGATGTCCAGATGGTTCGTCGGCTCGTCGAGGACGAGAAAGTCGGCCTGCAGCGCCAGCAGCTCGCTCAGCGCCACGCGCTTCACCTCGCCGCCCGACAGCGCCGCCATCGGCTTGGACGCGTCCGGCAGGCGGAAACTGGTGAGCAGCTCCCGCACCCGCTGCCGGTAGTCGCGCAGCCCCTCCTCGTGGAGGTCGGCGGTCAGCGGCGCGCTATGGCGCAGCACCTGCTCCTCGATGCTGAGGGCCGGGTCATAATCGTATTCCTGCTTCAGGAACGCGATGCGGATATCTTTCAAGAAAAGGATGCGCCCGCCGGAGTCGGACTTGTCCTCACCGGCGAGAATGCGCAGCAGCGAAGTCTTGCCCGTGCCGTTGGGGGCGATCAGGGCAATCTTGTCGCCTTCGTTGACATTGAATCCGATGTGCTCGAAGAGCACCTTCGGTCCGTAGGATTTGGAGATGTTCTCGATCTGCAGGAAGCTCGGCATACTACATCAGCCCGAGCACGCGGGAGCGGGACAGGAGGCAGTCGCCGACAGACGCCGCCTTGCGGCCCAGCTGCGAGAGCACGATGGTGGTGTCGGAAGACACGCGCGGCAGCGAGAGGCGGTTGACCGCCGTCTTGATCGGGAGCAGGAGGTAGTCCTTGCCCACGATGAGGC
The DNA here is from genome assembly GCA_001602885.1 of Bacteroidales bacterium Bact_16. The sequence goes on from LUZH01000218.1 coordinate 2,303, forward strand.
GGCCGCCGATGACCACGAGGCCCGGGTTGAAGACGTTGAGCACGCCGGAGATGCCGCGGCCGAGCGTGTCGCCGATCTGGCCGATGGCATCGATGGCGAGCACGTCGCCGTCCTCGACGGCGCGCAGGATCTCGTCCAGCTCGACGTCGCCCTTGTTGTGGTAGTTGTCCGCCATGGTGGAGGCCTGGCCCTTCTTCAGCTTCTCGATGATCATCCGGTGCAGCGCGGAGCCGGATGCGCCCGTCTCCAGGCAGCCGACCTTGCCGCAGCGGCAGATGATGTCGTTGTCCAGGACAGGGAAGTGGCCGAGCTCGCCGGAATAGCCGGACTTGCCGTAGTAGAGCCGTCCGTCCATGATGATGCCCATGCCGAGGCCCCAGCTGACGTTGATGAAGATCATGTCGGGGTCGGCCTTCTTGCCGAGGGACATATATTCGCCGTAGGCCATCGCGCGGGAGTCGTTCTCGATCGTGACCGGGACGTTGAACTCCTTCTGGAAGATGCTCTTGAGGGGGAGGTCGTCGCTGACGAAATACGTCAGGCTGTAGCCCTTCTCCGGATTGACGCGGCCGGAAAGGCTCACGCCCACGCCCAGGACCTTGATCCAGGGGATGCCGCTCTCGATGACCTGGTCCATGACCATGCGGCACATCGTGCGGAAGGAGTTCTCGTTGGCTTCCAGCACGAACTCGATGTCCTGGATGTATGAGATGATTTCGCCCTTGAAATCGCTGATCGCGATGTGGAAGTGGTGACGCGCCACGTCCACGCCGACAAAGTAGCCCGCGTCCGGATTGAGTCCGTACACGCTCGGGCGGCGTCCGCCGGAGGTGCCTACCTTGCCTTCGTCCTTGATGAAATTCTCATCGATCAGCTCGCTGACGAATTTGGTGATCGTGGGCACGCTGATGCCCAGCGCCCGGCTGAAGTCGGCGATGCTGTAGTTGTTGTGAGCGATGCACAACCGCAGGATTTCCCGCTTGACGTTGGCGCTCTTGCCGGAGATGTCGTTAAGGAAGGAGTTGGGCATAATCGGTTCTAGCATACATTCTTTGCAAAATTATACAAAATTTCCGTATATTTGCCATAATTCTTGAAGAAATTTAAAAATGTCGATCCGAAAGTTCTTCAAAAGGCTCCGGTCTTACCGGTTGACGTTGCGTGCAAAGCTGATCGCGAGCCTGTCGCTGATCGCCGCCATCCTGCTGGTCTCTCTCCTCATCTCGGTGATGGAATACTCCGGGATGAGCGACTATGTCTCGGACCTGATCGCCGACGACATCAGCAGCATCAACGTGGCCAACCGCCTCGCGGAGATGAGCAACACCTACAACCTCGACATCCTCGCGGTCGTCGGGGAGGAGGATGTCGTGGAGCTTCCGGACTTCGACGACGGCTATTTCAAGTCGCACTGCGACTCGCTCCGCTCGAGCGTGCCGTCCAACCAGGTCAAGCCATTGGCGGATTCGGTGATGTATTCCTATTCCGCCTACATGCTGACCTCCCTGGAGCTGCGCGACGTGATCCACTCCGACTTCATCGACACGCGCGCCTGGTATTTCGGGCGGCTCCAGCCGCGCTATGACCGTCTCCGCTCGGACCTGACGTCCCTCTCGAACGCGATCTACCAGGACCTGGAGAAGAATTCCGCCACCTTCGAGGGCGGCTTCTACCGGAGCATCATCCCGGGCATCGTGGCGGTGGGCGTGGGCCTGCTGCTGGTCGTGATGCTGCTCTTCTTCCTGCTCGCCTTCTACGTCAATCCGCTCTACAGGATGCTGGAAGGCCTGGACGCCTACCGTTCGCAGGACAAGAAATACAATGTCACCTTCGACGGTGACGACCAGCTCGCCCGTCTCAACGAAGGCATCTCCGAGCTGGCCAACGAAAACCGCCAGCTCCGTTCCCGCATCAAGACCATCGGCAGGCAATGAACTGGAAGGTCATCAGCAGGAACATCGGCTATGCCCTCCTGGTCAGCGCCCTTTTCATGCTGCTGTCCGTGGGGGTGTCGCTGCTCAACGGGCGCGATTCCGCGCTCGCTGCGCTGCTGATCTCGTTCCTGATCACCTTCATCGTCGGCATCTTCCCCTTCATCTTCGTCCGTGAGACGAAGGCGATCACCCTGAAAGAGGGCTACGTGATCATCTTCCTGTCGTGGCTGCTTTCCTTCATCTTCGGCATGCTGCCGTATGCCCTCTGGGGCGGGCCGTTCACCCTGACCAACGCCTGGTTCGAGTCCGTGAGCGGCTTCACGACCACGGGCGCCACCATCCTGGACAACGTCGAGGGGCTGCCGGAGAGCCTGCTCTTCTGGCGCGCCTCCACGCACTTCATCGGCGGCTTGGGAGTCGTCGTCTTCCTGCTGCTGCTCATCCCGGGCTCCAACCAGATGAAGATGCGCCTGACCAACATGGAGCTGACCTCGCTCTCGCGGGGCGGCTACGCCACCCGCACCAACAAGACGGTGTCCGTCTTCGCCTTCGTGTACCTGGGCCTGCTCATCCTGTCGTTCGTGGCCTATCTGCTGGCCGGCATGTCCGTCTTCGACGCGGCCTGCCACGCGATGAGCGTCAGCGCCACGGGCGGCTTCAGCTCGCGCAACCTCTCCATCGCAGCCTTCGACTCCCGCTGGATCGAGGGCATCACGATGGTGTTCATGTATCTGTCTTCGATCCACTTCGGCCTGATCTACCTGTCCGTGCTGACGCGTTCCTTCAAGCCGTACAACAATCCGGTGGTGAAGTTCTACACCGCCTCGATCCTGGTCGTGGCCTTCGTGGTGGGCGCCGGGCTCAGGGGCAACGGCATCTGCCCGACCTGGGGCAACGCCCTGTGGAACGGCCTCTTCGAGACGCTCTGCGTCACGTCCACGTCCGGCTTCGCCATCCTGGACAACGCCACGTGGCCGCTCTGGATCGTGATGGTGCTGATGTTCTCGGCCATCATGTGCGGCAGCGCCGGATCCACTTCCGGCGGCGTCAAGGTGGACCGCATCATCCTGCTGTTCAAGTCGATCGGCCGCCGGATCAACCGCATCCTGCATCCTTCTTCGGTCGACGAGATCCGGATGGGCAAGCGCGTGCTGCGCGAGGACGAAGTCTCGCCGCACCTGCTCTACCTGGCCCTCTACGGCCTGCTGCTTTTCCTGTCGATCGCTGTCAGCCTGTTCGTCGGGGTGGACCACCAGAACAGCTTCATCGCCTCGGTGACGAGCCTGGGCAACGTAGGCCCGGCCTACGGCGCCCTCGGCACGATGGGCTCGTTCAACTCCGTCCCGCTGCTGGGCAAGCTCGTCTTCACCCTGGACATGTTCCTGGGCCGTATCGAGATTTATCCTGTCCTCGCCGTCGTGGCGATGGTCTTCGACAAACGGGCGCGCGGATGATGGGCCGCGCGGCATTCCTGGAGCAGCAGTTCCTGAAGCATTTCAAGGCGGAGCCGACGGCCTGTCAGGCACGGCTCTTCCGCGAGGTCGCGGACTTCGTGACCTGCGACGACGCGGACATCCTCGTCGTCAACGGCTATGCCGGCACGGGCAAGACGACGGCCATCGCGGCGGTCATCGGCGCCCTCAAGAACGTCGGCACGCCCTCGGTGCTGCTCGCACCGACCGGCCGCGCCGCCAAGGTCCTTTCGGGCATCGCCCGCCGCCCCGCCTTCACCATCCACAAGCATATCTATCGCCAGAAGTCCGTCGGCAGCGACGGCTTCGGGCAGTTCTCCCTGTCGCCCAACAAGGCCAAGGGGACGCTCTTCGTCGTGGACGAAGTGTCGCTCATCGGCATCGACGCCGCCTCTTCGCAGGGCAGCACGGCCTTCGGGACGGGCAACCTGCTGGAAGACCTGGTGTCGTTCGTGCGCAACGGGCTGGACTGCCGGCTCATCCTGATCGGCGACGCCGCGCAGCTGCCCCCGGTGGGCCTGGACGCTTCGCCCGCCCTCTCGAAGCCTTTCATGGACGGCTTCGGGGGCGTGCGCTACAGCGAGCTGACCTCCGTGGTCCGGCAGGCGGCGGAGTCGGGCATCCTGCGCAACGCCACGCACCTGCGGGAGATGATCGCCGGGGGCGGGGAGAGCTTCTCCGACTGGAAGCTCGACCTGCGCGGCGTGGACGACGTCGAGCGCATCGGCGGCGGGGAGCTGATCGAAGCGATCACCGACGCCTATTCGCGCTTCGGCGAGGACGAGACCGTGATCCTGTGCCGCTCCAACAAGCGCGCGATCCGCTACAACCTCGGCATCCGCACGACCGTCCAGTTCAAGGAGGAGCGCCTGGTGCGCGGCGACGCGCTGATGATCGTCAAGAACTGCTACCAGTTCGTGGAGGACGTCCCCGGGATGGATTATATCGCCAACGGCGACATCGCCAAACTGCTGCGTATCAGCCACTACGAGGACCGCTACGGCCTGCATTTCGCCACGGCCGAGCTGGCCTTCCCCGACTACGGCGACGTGGAGCTGCGCGCGAAGGTCTGCCTGGATACGCTCGAGTCCGAGTCGGCCTCGCTGACCTACGAACAGCAGAATGCGCTCTACCAGGGCGTCTCGGCCGACTACGCCGACCGCGGCAGCAAGAAGAAGATCTGGGAGGCGGTGCGCGAAGACAAATACTTCAACGCCCTCCAGCTCAAATACGCCGAGGCGATCACCTGCCACAAGTCGCAGGGCGGCCAGTGGGACTGCGTGTTCATCGACT
>LUZH01000219.1 GCA_001602885.1 Bacteroidales bacterium Bact_16
ACCGCCTTCTGGATCTGGGCGTCGTCCGTGGCGAAAGCCGCCGTGGAGATGCGCCCGACGATCTTGACCGGCTTCAGGACGATGTCCTCGACCCGGGCGTCCGGGTTGGCGACGAGCTTCTCGATGAGCTCGGCCGTCCGGTAGCCGCCTTCCTCGATGTCCACGAAGATGCTGGACAGGGTGGTGCTGCCGAGGCTGCAGAGCAGCTCGTCGTTGTCCACGCCCATGATGGAGACCTCCTCCGGAATCCGGATGCCGGCCGCGTGGCAGGCCTCGATCAGGTTGTTGCCCTGGTTGTCGTCGCAGGCCATGATGCCGATCGGCTTGGGCACCATCTGCAGCCAGTCGCGCAGGCGGTCCCGCTCGTAGTACCACAGGTGGTCGATCTCCTGCAGGTTGTAGGCGTAGAAGGAGTCGCCATAGCCGGCGGCCTCCACCTCGCGGCGGAAGCCTTCGCAGCGCTCGTCGGACCAGCAGACCTCATTGAATCCGAAGAATCCGAAATTGCGGAAACCGCGGTCGATATAGAAGCGGGCCGCCATGCGGCCGGTGCCCAGATAGTCCGCCGTGATGTTGGGGATGGTCTGGAAGCGCTTCTTGAAGTCCTGGGCCACTACCACGATGCCGTTCTTGCGGAACAGGCTGATGTCGTCCGTCTCCTCGAACTGCCCGATCACGGCGTCGGCGCCCCAGTCCCGGGCGAACTTGACCACGCCGGGCAGGCCGATCTTCTCCTTGAAGGCGGGCGGCATCCGGCAGATGGCCCATTGCTCTTTGCGCCGGGAATAGCGGACGATGCCCTGGAGCAGCTTGTTGGGGAAGGACTCCGTGAAATCGGTGATGAAAAGCAGGTGCAGCATATCAATGGCGGTGATAGGAGATACCGAGACTGTCGTAGTAGGGATATTCGTGGTCGGTGACGATGCTGAAGAAGTGGTCGAAATCGGCCACGAAAGCCGGGTCGTCCGAGGCCGTGGTGCCGGCCCAGGCCGGGCTGGCGTTCCAGCCGCGCTCGAACAGGCCGAGCGACTTCGGGAAGAAGTAGTACGTCACGTGGTCGAAGCAGCGGATCGTCTCGGCCCACAGATGGCCTTCGACGCCGAGGATGTTCGGCCGGGAGGCCGGGGTCAGCGCGGGTTTACCCTCGCCGGCCCGCGTCAGGTCGACGGGGTTGCCGTAGTCGTCCCAGCGGACGGAACGGTACATGTCGTAGGGCTGCAGGGAGAAGCTGCGGCGCTCGTCCACGAAGCCTCCCCAGGAGTGCCCGCGCTCGGTCTTGCCGTAGTTGTAAGCGAAGTCCATATAGCAGTTGGGCGCGCTGGAGATGAAGACCGGCAGGCCCTCGGCGGCGAACTCGTACGGGAGCACGTCGCGGCCGTGCGAGACGGTCCAGAGGTTGGTCAGGGCCAGGTTGTCGCGGAGCCGCGCGAGCGTGGCGGGCTCGACGTGCTGGCAGACGTCCTGCCAGCCGCCCAGCTTGATGCCGCGCGCTTCGGCGATGTCCATCAGGCGGTTCAGGAAATACTCCTTCAGCCAGCCGATGTCGGTGCGGCCGTTCTCGGCCATCAGGGCGGCGCAGGCCGGCGAGCCGGTCCAGGCGCCGTCGGGCACTTCGTCGCCGCCGATGTGGATGGCGACGAGGGGTGCGTCCGCTTCCGCGTAGAGCGCGGCCAGCCCGTCGAAGACGGTCTCGAAGAAGGTATAGGTCGAAGGCAGGGCCACGTTCATCACGTTGTCGGTGTAGTCCTGCACGGACTCATAGACGGAAGTGTCTTCCGGCTCGGAGAGCAGGCAGCTGCGGTCGCCGGTCCGCTGCGCACGCACCTCCATCGACTTGACCGCGGCGCGGGAATGGCCCGGCGTGTCGAACTCGGGGATGATGCGGATATGGCGCTTGTTGGCGTAGCGGAGGATTTCGACGAAGTCGGCGTGGGAATAATAGCCGTTGCCCGGGGAGGCGTCGCCCGGACGGGCCGCGACGCAGTAGGTCGGCTGCAGGCCGTCCGGTTCGGCGATCGTGCCGTCGTCCAGCAGGACCGGCAGGCAGCGGGCGGCGCCGTAGGAGGTGAGCTCCGGCAGGGCGTCGATCTCGATGCGCCAGCCTTCGTCGTCGCCGAAGTGCAGGTGCAGGAAGTTGGCCTTGTAGCTGGCCATCAGGTCGATCAGGCGCAGCAGGTCGGCCTTCTTGGTAAAGTTGCGGCTCACGTCGAGCATCAGGCCGCGCCAGGGCAGGTCCGGCCAGTCGGTGACGACGGCGGCCGGCACGGCGGCGCCCTGCGCGTTGCGGCGCAGGCGGTCCAGCGTGACGGAGGCGTAGTAGGCGGCGTCTTCGTCGGCCGCCTCGACGCGGACGGCGCCGTCGGCGAGCGTGATCCGGTACCAGCCCGGACGCTGGCCGTCGACGAAGGAGACGGCCGGCTCCGCGGCCAGATCGGTCTCGCCTTCCAGGCGCTTCACTTCCTTGAGCCGGGGAATGATATCATAGACACCCGTCTCCACGTGGGTGTAGTCGAAGCTGTGGACAGGTTCGGACGGCAGGAAACGGTATTCTGCGTCCACGGGGACGGGCTTGCCGCCCTTGCGCTGCAGGAAGAATCCTTCCGGCGCGCGGCACTGGTTGACCAGCGGGCGCGCCTCGTAGCGGAGCGTCATCGCGGCGCCCGCCTCGGCCGAAGGGACGACGCGGTAGAGCGTGCCGCTGATGTGCTCGATGGAGCCGGGAGCGCCGGCCTCCATCGTAACGGGGGTGCGGAACTGGCTGAACCAGACGGTCCAGTCCGTGCCCGCGGGCGGGTTCTGGATCTCCAGCGTGTGGAGAGCCCGGCCGCTCTCGGGATCGGTAACTCCTTCAGTCCAAACAATATGACAAACTGGGGTGCAGGCTACGCAAAACGCGCACGCGATAAAAAGGAGAAAATGGTGTTTAGTGTTCACAATCAGTGCGTTTTTTAATACGCCACAAATATGAATAATATTAAGGACCGAGGCAATTGAATGACGCAAATTGCGTGCCTAAATACGCGAAATTGTTTTTGCACTTTCAATCTAATCCATAATTTTGCAAAAAAATCACACGACAAATGACACTTGGAATTGACGTTGGAGGGACCAATCTGGTCCTGGGCCTGGTCCAGGACGGCAAGATTGTCAAGCGGGTCTCCACCCCCTGGTTCCCCCGCGAAGCTAACCTCGAACAAACTATCGACACCCTGTCGGAACAGATTGCCGGCATCCTCACCCCGGACACAGAAAAGATCGGAATCGGCGTCCCGTCCGTCGTGGACGTCAACCGGGGCATCGTATACGACACCGCCAACATCCCTTCCTGGACGGAAGTCCCCCTCAAGGACCTCCTCGAAGCACGTTTCCACCTGCCCGTATCGCTCAACAACGACGCCAACTGCTACGCCATGGGCGTGTATGAGGGCTATCCCGCCGACGCCAAGCCGGAAGTGCTCGTCGTGATCACGCTCGGCACGGGCGTAGGCATCGGCATCGTGGACCGCGGCCGCCTCTTCTGCGGGGCCAACTGCGGCGCCGGCGAGCTGGGCGCGCTCCCCTACCGGAGCGCCACGCTCGAGAGCTTCTGCAGCAAGCAGTTCTTCGCCGGGAGCGGCTGGGACAGCCTCAGCGCTTCCGAAGCCGCCCACAACGGCGACCCCCGCGCCCACGCCCTCTTCAACGACCTGGGCAAGCACCTGGGCGACCTCCTCAGCACCGTCATGTTCGCCTATGACCCGAGCCACATCGCGTTCGGCGGCGGCATCGCTTATACCTACCCGCTCTTCCGGCAGTCCATGGAGGCGCGCCTGAAGCGGGATTTCCCTTATCGCAAGAGCCTCGAACGGCTCACCATCGACGTCTGCACCGGCGATGACATCCCGGTGATCGGCGCATCTCTCATCTAGCCACGTATGAAAAAGATCCTCTACTTGCTTATGACTCTGACGGTCTGCGCCTGCGGGCAGCAGGGCCGGATGGCCTCCGGGGACAGCCTGGTCCTGGACGGGGGCTGGCAGCTTTCCCGCGACGGCGGGGCGGACAAATATGCCGCCACGGTCCCGTCCACGGTCTGCGGCGTCCTCGCGGATGCCGGCTATTTCGGCGACGCCCTGTTCGTGGGCCGCAACTATGCCGCCGCCGACCGGTCCGTCTTTGACGGAAGCTGGACCTACAGCACGGAATTCGCGGCGAAAGCCGCGGCCGGCCAGCACGTCGAGTTGGTCTTCGACGGGCTCGACTACTATGCCGACATCTTCCTGAACGGCAAGCAGATCGCATCGTCCGACACCACCGCCGGCATGTTCATCCGCCGCGCCTACGACGTCACCGATCTGCTGAAGGGCCGCAACAGCCTGCAGGTCAGGCTGCGCCGCGCCCAGTCCGGCGACCTGAACCACGGTTTCGTGGACTGGAACCCGCGTCCGCTGGACGAGAGCATGGGCATCGTGCGCCCGGTCACGCTGCATGCGACCGGCGCGGTGTCCGTCGAGGACCTGTTCGTGATCGCCGAGCCGGAGCTTCCCGCCCTGGACAAGGCCGACCTGGAGGTTCGCGTCCGCCTGCGCAACCATGCGGACAAGGCCGTCTCGGGCATGATTGCCCTGGACCTGGAAAATGAAGGCGAAGCCGCCGTCCCCTTCGAACTGCCCGCCGGTGCGGAGCAGGTCGTCGTGCTGACGCCCGCCGAAGCCGCGCTGCTGCACCTCGCGCAGCCGCGCATCTGGTGGAGCTACGACCTCGGCAAGCCGGAAATGTATAACCTGCGCGCTTCCGTGACGGTGGACGGCGCCCTTTCCGACGCGCGCGAAGCCGCCTTCGGCGTGCGCAAGATCGAGAGCCGCCTCACCCCGGAGAACTACCGCCAGTTCACCCTCAACGGCAAGGACATCCTGCTGAAGGGAGCCGGCTGGACCGACGACCTCTTCCTGCGCGATACGCCGGAAAGCATCCGCCGGCAGGTGGAGTATGTCAAGGACATGAATCTGAACTGCATCCGCTTCGAGAACATCTGGGGCAAGGACGACACGGTCTACGACCTGTGCGACCGCCTCGGCGTGCTCGCCCTCGTGGGCTGGAGCTGCCAGTGGGAGTGGGAGAACTATTGCGGCCTGCCCGAGACCGACGGCTACGGCTGTATCAACAGCCCGGAGACGGAGGACCTGGCGGTCGCGTATTTCCACGACCAGGTGGTCCGCCTGCACAACCACCCGGCCCTGATCGGCTGGCTGACCGGCAGCGACCGCATCCCCAACCCGCGCCTCGAGAAGCGCTATCTGGAAATCTATGAGGCGGAGGAATACCGCCCCTACGTCTGCTCTGCCAAGAACCTGGAGAGCCTGGCCGGCTGGTCCGGCACCAAGATGGAAGGCCCGTACGAGTACGTCGGCCCCGACTACTGGTACCGCGACACGCAGGCGGGCGGCGCCTTCGGCTTCAACACCGAGACCGGCATCGGCGCCAACCTCCCGCAGGCCGAATCCCTGCGCCGGATGATTCCGGAGGACGCCCTGTGGCCGCTCTCCGACAGCTGGGACTTCCACTGCACCACCTCGGGTTCCGCGATGAACTCGACCAAGATGCTCAATACGGTCATCGAGAACCAGTACGGCGCAGCCACCGGTTTCGAGGACTTCGTCCGCAAGGCCCACGCCGTGGACTACGACGGCACGCGCGCCATGTTCGAAGCGTTCCGCGCCCGGATGCCGAAGAGCACGGGCATCGTCCAGTGGATGCTCAACTCCGCCTGGCCGTCCCTCTACTGGCAGCTCTATGACTGGTACGGCGTCCCGACCGCCGGCTACTACGGCACCAAGAAAGCCTGCGAGCCCCAGCAGCTCATCTTCGACTACGCCGACCGCAAGGTCTACGCCGTCAGCGAGCGCCCGGAGGCCTGCACGCTCAAGGCCACCTATACCGTCTACGACGCGCAGTCCCGCGTGATCGGCGGCGACAGCCGCGAGATCCGCCTCGACTACCGGCAGAGCCTGCCGGTCTTCGACCTGCGCCGCTTCGACGGGCGTCCGCACTTCGTGGCGCTGACGCTCACCGCCCCCGACGGCACGCCGGTCGCGGACAACTTCTACTGCCTGCCCGCCCGGGACAACGACTACGTCTGGAACCGGACGAACTGGTACCTCACCCCGATCAGCCGCCACGCCGACCTGCGCTTCGTGTTCGCCCAGGAGCCCGCGGAGGTGGAGATGAGCGTGGAGCCGCGCGACGGCGGCTATGCCGTGACGCTCGTCAACAAGTCCTCCGTCATCTCCTATATGAACATCCTGAAGGCGCTCGACGCGGACGGCGAACTGGTCGCGCCCGCCTTCTGGAGCGACAACTTCTTCCCGCTCCTGCCGGGCCAGACGAAGACCGTCACCTGCAAGGCGGCGGGCACAGACATCCACTTTGAGATTAATAACCGTTAGATTATGAAGAGAATAGCATTGATCCTCCTGGCGCTCGGCTTCGCAGCCGGCGCCTTCGCGCAGGAAGACATCTCCCGCGCAATGTCCAAATACGCCAACAACCAGTTCAGCGAAGATGACCAGTACACGGTGGCGGAGCCGTATCAGACGGTGACCGTGTCGCAGCCCCGCTCCAAGCGGGTCAAGAACATCATCGTGATGATCGGCGACGGCATGGGCCTGGAGCAGGTCAGCTGCGGCTGGGTGCTCAACGGAGGCCACCTCAACCTGGACAATTTCATCTACACGGGCCTCTCCCGCACCTACGCCACGGACCGTCTGGTGACGGACTCCTGCGCAGGCGGCTCCGCCCTCGCCACGGGCGTCAAGACCCGCTACCACTATATGGGCGTGGACCCGGACGGCAACCCCGTCAAGTCCGCCCTGCACCGCGCCCAGGAGAAGGGCATGAAGACCGGCGTGGCCGTGACCTGCCGCATCAATGATGCGACGCCGCTCGACTTCGTGGGCCATTCCCTCGACCGCGACGACGAAGAAGTCAACGCCGCCCAGTACGTGGACAGCAACGTGGACTTCCTGACCGGCGGCGGCATCCGCTTCTGGCAGAACCGCGCCGACGGCCGCGACCTGGTCCAGGAGATGAAGGACAAGGGCTATACTTTCGTGGACAACCGCGAGGACCTCAACAAGGTGCAGGACGGCCGCGTGCTCGGCCTCTTCGCCCCGCTCGAGATGGAGCCGTCGCTGGACCGCGGGCCGGTGCTCGAGGACTGCGCGATGAAGGCCATCGAGCTGCTGGACAACCGGAAGGGCTTCTTCCTGATGATCGAAGGCTCCAGCATCGACGACTGGTGCCACAAGAAGAAGGTGGGCTACATGGCCGAGGAGCTGTTCGACTTCGACCGCACCATCGGCAAGGTGCTCGAGTGGGCCGAGAAAGACGGCCACACCCTGGTCGTCGTGACCGCCGACCATGCCACCGGAGGACTCACCCTGCTTGACGGCAACCTCGAGGAACGCAACGTCAAGGTCAACTTCTCCACCAAGGGCCACAACGGCATTCTCGTGCCGGTTTACGCCTATGGGCCGGGGGCCGAAAGGTTCGTGGGCATCCACGAAAACGCCGAAATCGGCCAGATCATCCGCGCTCTTCTGAAATAGTATTTTCCCATACGCAAATTGCGCGTAGGAATACGCGATTCTTACTCTCTCCAGAGTGAGAATAAGATACTTTTGTACCCGCAACCACACACAACTCACTTAATTTATTCAAAATAACCTTATGAAAGCCAAACTTTTATTCCTGTCCCTGCTGTCCGGGTTCGCCGCATTGAGCGTCAATGCACAGACCCTGACGGTCAAGGGAAAGATCACCGACGGTTCCAACGGCGACCCTGTCCCGTTCGCTTCCGTCGTCGTCAAGGGTACGGGCGCCTGGACGGCATCCGACGCTGAAGGCCACTATACGGTTGAAGCTCCCGCCAACGGGACGCTCTCCGTGGAGAGCCTCGGCTATATCTCGGCAGAAATCGCCGTGGCCGGCCAGTCCGCCCTGGATATCGTCCTCTATCCCGACCACGACATGCTCTCCGACGCTGTCGTCATCGGTTACGGTGTCCAGCAGAAGAAACTCCTCACCGGATCCACGGTCCAGGTGAAGGGAAATGACCTGACCAAACTCAGCACGACTTCCGTCCTCAGCGCTCTCCAGAGCCAGAGCCCGGGCGTCACCATCACCCAGAGCTCCGGCCAGCCGGGCGAGGGTTTCAAGGTCAACATCCGCGGTATGGGCACCATCGGCGATTCCGACCCGCTCTACGTCATTGACGGCGTGGTCGGCGGCAGCCTCAGCGCCCTCAACCCGGCTGACATCGAGTCCATCGACGTGCTCAAGGACGCCGCCTCTGCCGCCATCTACGGTGCGCGCGCCGCCAACGGCGTCGTGCTCGTGACCACGAAGCAGGGCAAGGAAGGCCGCGCCGTCCTGTCCTACGACGCATACTACGGCCAGCAGTACATCGCCAAGATGCCGAACCTGACCAACGCACAGGAGTACATCGCCGCCCTCGACCTGATGTACAAGAACGAAGGCATCGCCCTCACCGACTGGGCCGCCGTCCTTCCCGCCAATCTCTACCAGAGCATCCAGAACGGCACCTGGAAGGGTACCAACTGGATGGAAGAGGCCTACAACAGGGGCGCGATGACGACCAACCACGCCATCAACCTCTCCGGCGGCACCGCCGACCACCGGTACTCCATCGGTCTGTCCTACACCGGCCAGGAGGGTCTGATCGGCTACAACAAGATCAGACCGGCCCACGCCGACTTCAACCGCTACACGTTCCGTGTCAACACCGACAACGTGGTGATCAAGAGCGGTGACCTCAACATCCTGCGCATCGGCGAGACGATGAACTTCAACCACAGCACCAACAGCGGTATCGCCAACGACGTGGACATCTACTGGAACTCCGTCCACAACATCCTGCGCACCACGCCGCTCCTCCCTGCCTACAAGTATGACGAGAACGGCAACATCGCCGGTTTCTACGACCAGGCCGCCCGTTCCGCCGAAGGCTGGAACTTCGACACAAGCACCAGCTCCGCCAACCCGCTGGCCTATGACTACTACACGTCCCGCGGTCTCCAGCAGAGCTCCAGCTTCACCTTCCAGGCCAGCGCCTTCGCCGAGCTGCAGCCGATCAAGAACCTCAAGTTCAAGACCCAGTTCGGCTATGTGATGAGCTCCAGCTCCTCCCGCTCCTACAACATGATCTACGACATCAACCCGAAGGCGAACAACGACTTCGACTCCGTGAGCCAGAGCATGAGCTACAACCAGCGCATCACCTGGGAGAACACCGTGTCCTACAACTTCTCCATCAAGGACCTGCACAACTTCGACTTCGTCGCCGGCCAGTCCATCGAGAAATGGGGCATGGGCGTGAGCGTCGGCGGCAAGGGCACCAACTCCATCTTCCCCAACGACTGGGACCGTGCCTATCTGTCCAACACGAAACCGAAGGAGCTGAGCCAGGTGTCCGTCTCCGGTTCTCCCCGCAGCCAGGGCGCCCTCGCCTCGTTCTTCGGCCGTGTGAACTACAACTACGACAACAAGTACCTGTTCTCCGCCACGGTCCGCGCCGACGGTTCCTCCAACTTCGCCCGCGGTCACCGCTGGGGTATCTTCCCGTCCGCTTCCGCCGGCTGGGTGATCTCCTCCGAGCCGTGGATGGCCCAGACCAAGGACTGGCTCAGCTTCCTGAAGGTCCGCGCCAGCTGGGGCCAGAACGGTAACGCCAGCATCTCCAACTTCCAGTACCTCTCCACCATCGTACTGGACACGGACGCTTCCTACGCTTTCGACTCCGAGGATTCCTTCGCCACCGGCGCCGTCGGTGACGTGCTCGCCAACCCGGCGGTCAGCTGGGAGACTTCCCAGCAGCTCGACCTCGGCCTCGACGCCCGCTTCTTCGACTCCCGCCTCGGCGTCTCGATTGACGGCTACATCAAGGACACCCGCGACTGGCTCGTCCGCGCCCCGATCGCTTCCGTGTACGGTCTGAATCCTCCTTACATCAACGGTGGCGACATCCGCAACTCCGGTATCGAAGTTGCCGTCGACTGGAGCAAGAACACCGGTGACTTCACCTACGGCATCAACGTGAACGGTGCCTACAACAAGAACATCGTCACCCGCATCGCCAACGCCGAGGGTATCATCCACGGCGCCGAGGATGTCCTCTCCGAGGGCACCGTCGAGATGTACCGCGCCCAGGTCGGCTATCCGATCGGCTACTTCTACGGCTACAAGACCGCCGGTGTCTTCCAGAACCAGGCCCAGGTGGACGCCACCGCGGCCAAGTATGAGGACTCCAAGCCCGGCGACCTGATCTTCGTCGACGTGAACGGCGACGGCGTCATCTCCGCCGAGGACCGCACCATGATCGGTGACCCGAACCCGCACTTCACCACCGGTCTCAACTTCTGGATGGCCTACAAGGGCTTCGACTTCAGCATCGCCGGCTACGGCGCCTTCGGGCAGCAGATCGCCAAGAGCTACCGCTCCTTCGCCGACAGCCAGCGCGACAACTTCACCACCGACGTCTTCCAGACCTGGCAGGGTGAGGGCACGTCCAACCGTCTCCCGATCCTGACCTACGGCAGCAACCGCAACTGGCAGAACATCTCCGACATCTATGTCGAGAACGGCGACTACTTCAAGGTCTCCAACGTCACCCTCGGCTACGATTTCCGCCGCCTGGTGAACATGAAGCACATCAGCAAGTGCCGTCTCTACTTCACCGCCCAGAACCTGCTGACCATCACCGGCTACTCCGGCATGGATCCTGAAATCGGCAAGGGCACCGAAGACGACTGGGTGTCCGGTATCGACGTGGGCTTCTATCCGTCCGCAAGAACCTTCCTCATCGGTGTTAACATTCAATTCTAGCGTATCATGAAAAAGACAATTATACGATTCTTCGCCGCTGCATCGGCCCTGTTCACGCTGACGGCCTGCGAGAACTTCCTGGATACGGTCAGCTATACCGAGCGCAACACGAGCAACTTCCCCGCTTCCGAAGAGGACGCCATGCAGCTCGTGACCGGCATCTACGCCACGCTCAACCTCGACCTGCGCGACTACGCCGGCACCTGCTACATCATGCAGGCCAACCTCTGCTCCGACGACCAGTTCGGCGGCGGCGGTATGGACGACGCCGAGGCCCAGGCCTGGGACCACCTGATGTACAACGACATCGACGCCCAGGGCGATTTCTGGACCAACTGCTACAGCGGCATCGGCCGCGCCAACATGGCCATCGCCGCGCTTGACAAGGTCGAGAACGAGGACCTGCGCAACCAGCTCCTCGGCGAGGCCTACATCCTCCGCTCCTGGTTCTACTTCGAACTCGCCCAGATGTTCGAGATCATCCCGCTCGTGACCAGCGTGCCCGAAAGCGTCGAGGACGCCGCCGAGTATCCGGCCCTGGCTTCCGTCGAGGAGATCTACGGCTTCATCGCCGCCAGCCTCAAGAAGGCCTGCGACATCATGCCGTCCACGCCTTACGGCGAGATCCTGACCGGCCGCGGCCACGTCAACCGCTGGGTGGCCGAAGGCCTACTCGCCCGCGTGTACCTCTTCTACACCGGCTTCTACGGTGACAAGGAAGGCAAGGCCATCACCACCCTCCCGCTGATGGACCTCGAGACCTATGAGATGACCTCCGAGACCGTCGGCAAGGACTATGTGGTCGCCAAGCTGGAGGATTGCATCCAGAACTCCGGCTACTCCCTGGTGCCCGACTACCGTTGCCTGTGGACCTACAGCAACCTGGCCACCAAGCCTGACTATCCGTTCATGGCCGACTGCGAGGGAAGCTGGTATATGGACGCCCACAACCCCGAGCAGATGTTCCACATCAACGCCGCCAAGTCCAGCCACAAGTACAACTACCTCAACTACTACTGCGGTCTGCGTACTTTCGACAGCGGCGACTACACGGGCGTGTTCCCGATGAGCCGCGGCTATGGCTTCGGCACCGTCAACCCTGACCTCTGGAACACCTGGGACGCCTCCGACATCCGCCGCAAGGGCTGCATCTGGAGCGTCTGGGAAGAGGCCCCGGTCTTCGAGTCCTACCAGTTCGGCGCCGAGTCGCAGATGGAAGAGTCCGGCCTGTGGCAGAAGAAGCAGCAGTCTCCGGCCTGCTACCTCGACGG
>LUZH01000220.1 GCA_001602885.1 Bacteroidales bacterium Bact_16
CCTCGAGCGGAGCCATGGCGTCGCCATATTTGCCCAGGAACATCAGAGCCTTGGCCTTGATGGCGTTGCAGAAGCCCTTGGTCACGTGGACAGCGCCATCCTTATCGGTAGCGGCCGGACGCTCGTCGAGGTCGTTGAGGGATGCGGTGCACTCGTCGGCGATCCACTGGAGGAGGACCTCCTGGGACTCGCAGTTGGTCGGGCGATCGTCGCCGTCAAGCACGTGGTCCACGAGCGGCGGGTTGTTCCAACCCATCGCAAGCATCAGGTGGATGTAGGCGCGCATCACGCGGGCCTCGGCGAGGCAGCGCTTCTTGACCTGCGTGTCAGCGCTCTCGATGAAATGGTCGATCAGCTGGTTGCAGGCGTTGATGATCATATAGTAGCAATGATAGGAACCCGTGATGACGGTGTTGGTATCATCGTACCAGAAAGCGGCGATCTGGTTGCCTTCGACACCGTCGGCCTTGTTCTCACCGGACGAGAAGATGTCGTCGGAAGCGTACTCGAACGGGTTGAGGATCGGGCATTCGTTCCAGCCGGCCTCGGTACCCATCGTGTTGGAGAGGAAACGTCCTGCAACATAGTAGACGTTGACCAGGGCGGACTCTGCATGCTCGTTGGTCTGGTAGAAGTCATCGATGGAGATGACACCCTTCTGCGGGATATCGAGCCTTCCCTCGCAACCCGTGAAAGCTACAGCCGCACAAGCGACAGAGAGAGCGATAAATATCTTTTTCATAATGCAGTTCAATTGGATATTAGAATTCAAGGTTCACACCAAAGATGACGGACTTGGCGGTCGGGAAGTTACCCATATCGAAGCCGATAGCGTTGCCAGCGGTGGTGGCAGTCTCCGGATCGAGGCCGATATAGTTGGAGAAGGTGAAGAAGTTGTCGAGCATCGCGAACACGCGGAGGCTGTTGATGCAAGCCTTCTTGGTCAGATTCTTCGGCAGGGTGTAACCGAGCTCGATGGTCTTGATCTTGAAGTAGTCGCCCTTGAAGACGGACAGCGTGGAGCTGAACGCCTCGGAGCTCCAGTACTTGGCAGCAGGGAACTTGGCGGTAGCCTCGTCGCCGGGCTGCTTCCAGGAGTTGCGCCAGTAGTAGGCGTAGGTATTACAGGAAGGACGGTCCACACGGTAGGCGGTCGGGTAGATGTTGTTGCCGGCGACGCCGTTGCCGAAGATGGTGAGGTCGAGGTTCTTCCAGGCGAGGTTGATGGTCAGACCATAGGTGAAGTCAGGGATGGCCTTGCCGATGTCGGTGCGGTCGTCACCACCGGGGGTGATGGTCGTGCCGACTCTGTTGCCGTTGGCGTCGAAGTCGGTGTAGATCACACGGCCTTCAGCGTCAATACCCTCGGCGACATAACCGTACATGTACCACAGCGGGTGGCCCTGCTCGAAGGAAGAGGTCAGGTTCGTGCCCTGGACGGTACGGCCGGAGATGCGGCCGGCGAGCGGGTCGAGGTACGTGACATTGTTGTGCAGGAAGGCACCGTTGCCGGAGATGGAGTAGCTGAAGTCACCGATCTGGTCACGCCAGGAAAGCTCGATCTCAAGACCGCGGTTGTTGATGATACCGGCGTTCTTGATGACATTGGCGCTCGGGCCGCCTTCGTAGAAGGACGGGGTACCGACTTCCATTGCCGGCGGAACAGGGATGAGGAGGCCGTCGGTGTTCTTGTTGTACCACTCGATACCGAAGTTCAGGCGGTTGTTGAACATGCGGGCGTCAAGACCGATGTTGAGCTGCTTGGAAGTCTCCCAGCGGAGATTCTCGTTAGCAAGACCGGAAGGCAGGGAACCGTAGTCCATGACCGGGGAATCGACGTGATACTGGTACCACACACGGTTCAGCATGATGCTGGTGCTGTACGGGTAGTTGTTGAGCACGTTGATGTTACCGTTGATACCGTAGGAAGCACGGAGCTTGAGGAAGCTCACGAGGTCGCGGCTCACGTTGTCCTTGAAGAAAGCTTCGTTGCTGATGGTCCAGTAGGCAGCCACGGACGGGAAGTAACCCCAACGGGCGGCAGCCGGAAGCTTGGAGGAGTCGAACGCATCGGCGCGGAAGTTGGCCTGGATGCTGTAGCGGTTGTCATAACCATAACCCAGACGGGCGAAGTAAGCGAGGCTCGCGCTGCGACCAGGATCGTTGGACATGTTCTTGGCGGTGG
>LUZH01000221.1 GCA_001602885.1 Bacteroidales bacterium Bact_16
CAGTTCTCCACCTGGCTCCGCAAGATCGCGCACAACACCGCGCTCGACACCATCGACAGCGAGTCCCGCGCGCAGAGCCGCCTGGTCTCGCTGGACAAGGAGAACGACCACAGCGGCGCCATCATCGACGTGATCGGCGACGAGACGGCCACGCCGCTCGAGCAGATCGTCGAGGAAGAAGACGCCGAGAAGCTCGAAGGCTACATCTCCGGCCTGCCCGACCTCTACCGCACCATCGCGCGGATGCGCCTGGTGGACGGCCTGCAGTATAAGGAAATCGCCGAAGAACTCGGCATGGAACTCAACACCATCCGCACCCGCATCCGCCGCGCCAAGTCGATGATCGAGGCGATGAAGGCGGGGGAGGAATAGGGATTCTCCGACAACGGATCAGCTCTTCCGGGCGCATTCGGGGCAGACCCCGTGCGCCAGGTAGTCGACGCTCTCGACGGTGAAGCCGTCCGGACAGCGCACGGCGGGGATGGGCACGTCCTCGAGGCAGAAGGTCCGGCCGCACACCTCGCAGTGGAAGTGGACGTGGCGGTCGCTGTCTTCCTCCTCTTCCGCGCAGTGGCAGACCTCGTAGCGCACGCCGTCCTCGTCGGACAGCACGTGCAGCAGGCGGCGCTCCCGGAAGACGGACAGGTTTCTGGAAATGATGGACTTGTCCACCGACTCCAGGGCGTTCTCGATCTCGGTCATGGAGAGCGGGCGCCCGGCCTGGAGCAGGGCGCGCAGGATCAGGATGCGGTTGGCCGTGGCCTTGATGCCGTGCTCCTGCATCAGTCTCTCCGGATCTTCTTCGTGTGCGTGCATAAAGCAAAGATAGTGATTATTTCCGACTTATGCGCGGTACATGCGGTCGTCGGCGAAGGAGAAGCAGCAGTCGTCGGCCACGACGACGTGGTCCAGCAGCTTCAGGCCGACGGCCGACACCCCCTGGCGCAGCTCCTCCGTCCGGCGGATGTCCGCCGGACCCGGCGTCGGGTTGCCGCTGGGGTGGTTGTGGATGAGGATCAGCGCGCTGGCGTTGCGGTCGAGCGCCATCCGGATGATCTGCCGGATGTCGAAGGTGGTCGAACTGGTGCCGCCCGAACTCACGCGCGCCTGCCCGACCAGGTATTGGTGGTCGTTGAGGAAGAGGACCCAGCACTCCTCGTGCGGAAGGCCCTTGAGGCGGGGGAGCATCATCTCGTGGACCTGGCGCGCCGTGAGGATGGGGCGCTTGACCACGGACGACTGCTCCTGCAGGAAGCGGCGCCCCAGCTCGAGGGCCGCCAGCACGCTCGCGGCCTTGCCCGGCCCGATGCCGGGCAGCGAGAGCATCTTGTCCCGCGGGAGGTTGAACAGGACGCAGAGGCGTCCGTCCGCAAGGTCCAGCAGCTGGCGGGCGAGGTCGAGGGCGCTGCGGTCCCGGCTGCCGCTGTGCAACAGGACGGCGACCAGTTCGCCGTCGCTCAGGCTCCCCGCACCGCGGGCGAGCATCTTTTCGCGCGGCCTTTCATCCGCGCGGAGGTCTTTGATTCCCATAGCGCGGCAAGGATAAGCACAAAAATCGTATCAAACGGAAAGATTCGTATCCGCCTGACTTAAAAATACGATTTTTACAGGTTTCGGGGCCTAGACGGGCTCGCAGAACAGCGTGGCCTGCGTGCAGTCGACCACTTTCACATCCACGAAATCGCCCGCACGGTGCGCCGTGTCGGGCCAGATGCACATCTTGTTCTGGCTGTTGCGGCCGCAGAGCTCGGCGGCGTTGCGCTTGGACGGGCCCTCGACGAGCACCCGGAAGGTCTTGCCGACGTCGCGGCGGTTGCTCTCCAGCGAGAGGCGGTTCTGCAGGGCGATGATCTCCTCGAGGCGGCGCGTCTTGACGTCCGGCGCCACGTCGTCGGGATATTTCTTCGCGGCGAGCGTGCCCGGCCGCTCGGAATACTGGAACATGAAGGCGGCGTCGAAGCCGACCCGCCCGAAGATGTCGAGCGTGTCGCGGTGGTCCTCCTCCGTCTCGGAGCAGAAGCCCGCGATGACGTCGGTGGTGATGGCGCAGTCCGGCATCAGCGCGCGGATCTTCGCCACGCGGTCCAGGTACCAGGCGCGCGTGTAGCGGCGGCGCATCTTCTCCAGGATGCGGTCCGAACCGGACTGGACGGGGAGGTGGATGTGGCGGCAGATGTTGGCGTGCGCGGCCATCGTCTCGATCACCGCGTCGGAGATGTCCTGCGGGTTGGAGGTGGAGAAACGGATGCGCAGGTCGGGCACCGATTCGGCCACCAGCGCCAGCAGGCGGGCGAAATCGTATTCGCCGAAATGGTAGGAGTCGACGTTCTGCCCCAGCAGGGTGATCTCCTTGTAGCCCTGCTGCGCGCATTCGCAGGCTTCGCGCACGATGGTGTGGAAGTCGCGGCTGCGCTCGGCGCCGCGGGTGTAGGGCACCACGCAGTAGGAACAGACATTGTTGCAGCCGCGCATGATGGAGATGAAGGCGGAGACGCCGTTCTTGTCCACGCGCACCGGCGCGATGTCGGCGTAGGTCTCCTCGCGGGAGAGGATCACGTCGATCTGCGGGTGTCCCTGCGAAGCGGCGGCCAGCAGCTCCGGCAGCTTGCGGTAGGCGTCCGGGCCGGCGACGACGTCGACCTTGCCGGACTCAAGCAGCGTTTCCTTCATGCGCTCGGCCATGCAGCCGAGAATGCCCACGATGACGTCGGGGCGGGCCTTGCGGTAGATGTTGAACTGGCCGATGCGGCCCAGGATGCGCTGCTCGGCGTTGTCGCGGATCGAGCAGGTGTTGGCCAGGATCACGTCGGCCTCGCCGATCTCTTCGGTGCGGATATATCCTTCGCGGCCCAGGATGGAGAAGACCACTTCCGTGTCCGCTACATTCATCTGGCAGCCGTATGTCTCTATGTAAACCTTTCTCATATTGAATCGATGCGCAAAGATAGAGATTTTTCTTATCTTTGTAGGATAGTAATAAGCAAAAGACCAAATGAAGCGCATTGCCCGGATCTTCGTATTGTCCCTCCTCCTGCCGTTGTTGCTCACAGGCTGCAAAGGCAAAGGTTTTCAGGATATTGCGATCACGTCCATGAAGCTCGTCTCGATCGTTCCCGAGGGCTTCTCCAACGTGACCGCGTTGGTGGAGATCGGCGTCCACAACCCGACCGTGACCTTCCAGCTCTCCAACGTCGAGGCGCAGGCCCGGTTCCAGGGCGACGTGGCGCTGACGGCGACTTCGGAGACGATCCAGATCCCCGCGCACAGCGACGCGGTCTATCTGGTCCCGCTCCGGGGGCGGCTTTCCGAAGGGTTCAACCCCCTCAAGCTGCTCCGCCTGCTGGGCGACGAAGCCAGTTTCGACGACATCACGTTCGATGTCCGCGGCCGCGCGTCGCTGCGAAGCGGTCTTGGCAGGAATATTGAAATGTT
>LUZH01000222.1 GCA_001602885.1 Bacteroidales bacterium Bact_16
TAGCCGCGGAAGGCGAAGGACTGGCCGTTGAGGCCGGAGCCCATCAGGGCAAGCATCAGCGAGGAGGGCCCCACGAGGGGCACCACCTCGATGCCGTGGCGGTGGCAGAGGGCCACCAGCGCGGCGCCCGGGTCGGCCACCGCGGGCAGGCCTGCTTCGGACATCAGGCCGACGTCCTGGCCGTCGAACAGCGGCAGGAGCGCTTCCACCTCCGCAGGCGTGGTGTGCTCGTTGAGGATATGGAAATCCAGCTCGTCGATATGGCCGCGCAGGCCGTAGCGCGACAGGAATCGCCGCGCGGTGCGCAGCTCTTCGACCACGAAGCAGCGCAGGCCGCAGGCCGTGTCAAGGACGGACTGAGGTAGAGTCGTGCCGGGCTCCGCGTCGCCGAGCGGGGCGGGAATCAGGAAAAGCTTGCCTTGAGCCATCGATCTTGATGATTACTTGTCTGAGTTGTTTCTCGGCCTCCAGCAGGTCGTAGGCCTCGCGCTTGCTGGCGGGGACCGTCAGGTGGCGGATGAACTCCTGGAAGGTGCGGTATTCGCGCTGGTAGGAGATACCGATGCCGTTGCGCTGCGAGAAGTCGAGGTGGCTGGTGAATTCGTCGGCCGCGTGCGAGAACACGAGGAAGCGGAACTTTCCTTCCGGATCCAGCTTGACCTGCAGGTCGAGGTTGCCGGTGAAGTCGCCCGTGGCGCTGCCCGTGGAGAAGCGCCGGTTGCCGAAGTTGCCGCCCAGCAGCACGCGGTTCTCGAAGAGCTGCGTGGACAGGGAGATGTCGAAGAGGTTCTCGCCGGTGTTGATCTCCTGGTAGCCGAAGCCCACGTCGACGGGGATGTCGAGCCGCTGGAGGATGTTGTTGATCTGGCCGGACATCATCTCCGTGATGTTGGACAGCAGGAGGTTGCTCTGGCTGAAGACGCCGGAGTTCTCGTCCGGCATGAACGATCCGAGGAGCAGCAGCGAGACGAACTGCTTCTGCACCTTGTCGGAGGTGTTGAGGGCGGACTCGACCTCGGTGCGCGTGGTCGGGTCCAGGTCCGGCACCTCGATGTCGAGGTTGACCGCCGGGTTGCGCAGGCGGTCCGTCACGTTGATCTTGCAGGTCACCTGGCGGCGCGTCTTGCTGTTGCTGGAGGCCAGGATCGGGTCCAGGGTGGTGCGCAGGCCGTAGGTGGCCGTCACGTCCAGCTCGGTGTTCATGATGTCGCCGCCGAACTTGACGGAGCTGCCGCGTTCGACGTTGAAGGTCTTGGAGAGGACGCCCGGCAGCACGAACTGGTAGTTGCCCTCGCTGATGTTGTAGTCGCCGTTGAGGTCGAAGACCGCGCGGGCGGGGCGGAGGTTGATGTTGACGCTGCCCTGGCCGCTGACCGCCGCCACGTTGCCGGCGGCCTTGTCGATCTCGACGAAGGCGCGCACGCCGGGCGTGAGGGTGACGTGGCCGCGGATGGTGATGTCGCTGCGCTTGACGGACTTGGTCTGCAGGCCGGCGATCATCTGCTCGTAGGGGTCAAGCTCCTGCTCGGACTGGGTGAAGGTAAGCAGGCTGCTGTTCTTGGCACCCGTGAGCGAGCCGGAGAGGGGAATATGGACGTGGCCGTCGCCGGAGGTGCTCAGGTCGGCGTCGACGGCGAGGGCGTCGAACGGGCCCCTGGCGGAAGCCGTGCCCGAAGCGCGCAGCAGGCCGTAGACGGGAAGCTTCGGGGTCTCGGGCGTGTCGAGCAGCTTGAAATTGTTGAGGCTGAGGCGTCCGTTGAGCTGGAAGTCCTTGAACTGCTTGAAGGCGAGCGCGGCGTTGACCCGGCAGGTGCCGTTGTCCATGTCGCGGATGGTCACGTCGTCGAGGTAGAGGCCGCTGTCGTCCAGGCGGAGCGGGCCGTCGATCGTGTAGGGGACACCCGTCGCGGCCACGCAGACCTCGCCGTTCTCGATGCGGAGGTCGGTGCTGTACGGGACGAGGTTGTCCATCGGGCCTTTCACGGCGATGTCGCCGGTCAGGCTTCCGTCGATCTTGGTGACGAGCTCCCGGAGGAAGGGTGTGGCGATGCTGAGCGGCAGCGCGTTGAAGTGCGCGTGGCCGTCGAGGGTCTTCTCTTCGATCCGGTAGGAGGCCCTGGCCAGCAGGGCTTCGTGGCCCGCGAGGCGGTCGGTGACGTGCAGGTCGAGGACCTTGCCGTCTTCATGCATCGTGCTCGTGAGTTGCAGCGCGCCGGCGTCCGCGCCCGCCACGCGGAGCGTGTCGACGCGGAAATCCATCAGCATGCTGCTGATCCCGTCCGGACCGGAGGTCACGGTGGCGGAGCCGTTCATCTGGCCCTCGATGCCGATCCTGGACGGCAGGAATTCATCCGCGAGCGCCAGGTCGAAGCGGGTCATCTGCAGGGTGAGGGTGTCGCTGCGGCCGGTGGAGATGCCGCCGTCCACAAGCAGGCTCTGCGGGCCGTTGTAGAGGCGCAGGCGGTCCAGGCGCAGCTCCTTGCCGTGCAGGATGATGGTGGAATCGTCGAAGCGCCAGGTCTCCGAACCGGCGGTGAGGAAGGAGTCGGAAGGACGGGCGCGGAGGTCCAGGATGCCCTCCCCGTCGCGGCTGAGCTCGCCGTCGAGGTGGATGTAGGCCTCGCCGGCCGCGCTGCCGAAGCTGTCGTAGTGGACGCCCAGCGCGAGGACGTTGTCGTCGGCGCTGGCGTCGATCGCGGGATTGTTCATCGCCAGCGAGCCGGCGCGCAGCTCGGTGCTGACGATCTGCGCGGCGAGCGCCTCCGCGTGGTTGTCGAAGTGGATCTGGACGTTGCGCAGGTAGTTGGTGCCGAAGGCGATGCGGTCGGAGACCACCTGCCCGTCCAGGATGTTGTCGCGGACCGTCAGGTCGAGCGTCGTGCCGTTGGCCAGGTAGAGGCCGGGCATGAAGCGGGAGAGCAGGTCGCGCGTGTCGTGGAAACGCACCAGCACGTCATAATCGCCGGAGCCGCCGGCGGGCTTGTCGTCCGTATACAGGGCGGAGAGGTCCCGCCGCAGGGAGATGTTCTGGAGGTCCGTGACGAAGTCGCCGACAGGGGAGTCGCCGCGGAAGTCGGCGTCGACGAACGGGGCGGCGAGCCGGATGCGCTGCTCGATGCCGTCGGTCTCGGCGTTCATCTCGATGTTGCCGACCTCGAACGTGCCCCTTTCGTCGGTCAGCTTGAGATTCTCGAGCGAAGCGCGCCCGTCGAAGCGGCCGTCGTTCTGCACCAGGTTGACATAGAGGTGCGTGGCGACATGGGAGATCGGGGCGTCCTTGATGCCTATCGCGGCGAGGTCCAGGCCGTGGATGTCGCCGCCCAGGCGGTAGCGGTTGCCGCCCGGATGGGACTCCAGGTCAGCCATGCCTGCCAGGTCCAGCTGCAGCGCCGGGTCGTGGCTCAGGATGCGGCCGCGGGCCGTGCCGTTCTGCAGGGAGCCGGAGACGCTGAGGTTGTGGAAATCGTGCCCGAGGGCGTGGATCTTGTCGATATGGAGGGAATCGAGCCCGGCGTCCGGCAGCCCGCCCGGCCCCAGCTTGGCGAAGGCGCGGGTGTGCATCGTGACGGGACCGAGGGCGTCGATGCCGAGCATCCCGCCGAGGTCGAGCTCGCGGGTGGCGAGGCTGAGCGACGTCTCGAGCGGCAGGCCAGTCTGGGCGAGGTTGTAGATGCTTCCGTTGACGGAGAAATCGCCCGAGGAGCTCGTCAGGCTGCCGTCCACGTCGAGCCGGGCGATGGGACCGCGTGCCTTCAGCTGCAGGGTGAGGGGGACGCCGTGGGCGAAGCGGCTGAGGTCCGGGGCGCCTTTGCCGGTCACGCCGGCAATCAACTTGGAGAAGGCGGTGGTGGTGCCCGTGAGGTCCTGGACCGACACGTCGAGCGTCAGGCCGGGGATGTCGGGCAAGCCGGCGACGCGCCCGTTGAGGAGGGTGGATACGCCGGAGGAGACTTCGGTGAAGGCGAGGCGGTCCACCGAGAGGTCGGCGACCGGGCCGTTGACGCGGCCGCGGCGCACGTCCAGGGCGATGGGGCTGCCGTCGAAGGCGCCGGTGAAATAGGTGAGCGTCTGCAGCGCGACGCGCGAGCGCAGGAATTCGCCCTCCAGCCGCACGCCCTGGACAAAGTCGGAGACGGCTTCGTTGAAGTGCAGGGCGAGCAGGCGCATGCTCAGGTCCGTCCAGGGATCGCGGAGCCGCAGGTCCTCGATGAGGGCGCGGCCGTTGCCGACCTCGACGCTGGCGCTGAGCTGTTCGACGCTGTAGCCGGATTTCTCCCGGGCCGACAGGCGGTCCAGCGTTCCGGAGACCTGCGCATCCACCATCTTGAGGTTGTGGCCGCTGATGTCGGCCGTGACGTCCAGGTCCTCGAAATTGATGCCGACGCCCTTATATGTGCCCTTGTCCGGCAGGAAGCTCGTCATCCGGAAACGGAAATTCTTGATGCGGAACTTCTTGATGTCGAAGACCGGGTCCGTGGACATCGGCTTGCCCGTGGGCTTGAGGTGGAAGATGCGGGAGATGTTGTTGCTGTATTCGCCGGGCTCGGAGGTGAGGTGGAAGTAGCCGTCCTCGACGGTCACGCGCCCGAGGTGGAGGCCCTGCTTCTGGAAGAGGCCGGCCAGCGAGAAGGTGGCGGTGATGCTCTTGGCCCGGAACACGGTGTCGGCCGGGGCCCAGCCGCGGCCGTTGACGTCGGCGGTGTAGGGGTTGGCGTCGACGAGCTTGAGGTTGCGGATCACGAGCACGCCGGAGGTCATCACCTTGAGCTCGTCGTACTGCACGCGGCCTTCCATGATGGCCGCCAGCTGGTTGAGCGCCAGCTTGGACAGGCGGGTCTGGAAATACGGCGTCTGGATGGCCACGGCGAATGCCATGACCAGGACCGCCAGGAATCCGACGATGCGCGCAATGATATAACCCTTTTTCCTGTACATACAGTTTATCTTACAAAGATAATAATTAGTTTGCTCATTTCCATCGCACTTCGCCTCGGGAATAATTATTATCTTTGCAGACTAGATTGTAATTGAAGATGGCAGACATCATTCTCGGCATAGAATCCTCCTGCGACGACACTTCGGCGGCCGTCATCCGCGACGGATGGCTTCTGTCCAATGTCATTGCCAGCCAGGACGTCCACCGCGCTTTCGGCGGTGTGGTCCCGGAGCTGGCTTCGCGTGCGCATGAACTCAATATCGTACCGGTGGTCAGCGAGGCCCTCGCCCGGGCGGGCGTGAAGGCTTCCGACCTCACGGCGATCGCCTTCACCCGTGGCCCGGGCCTGCTCGGCTCGCTGCTGGTGGGCACTTCCTTCGCCAAGGCGATGGGCCTGGCGCTGGACATCCCGATCGTGATGGTGAACCACCTGCAGGGGCACCTGCTGGCCGATTTCATCCGCCAGCCGGACAAGCCGGTCCGCGAGCCGGCCTTCCCTTACCTCTGCCTGCTGGTGAGCGGCGGCAACTCGCAGATCGTCCGCGTGGACGACCCGCTGCATTTCGAGATTCTCGGCCAGACCATCGACGACGCGGTGGGGGAGGCCTTCGACAAGTGCTCCAAGATGCTGGGCCTGGGCTATCCCGGCGGCCCCATCATCGACCGGCTCGCCAAGGAGGGCGACCCGACGCGCTTCAAGTTCACCAAGCCCCACATCGAGGGCCTGGACTACAGCTTCAGCGGCGTCAAGACCTCGCTGCTGTATTTCGTCCGGGACGAGATGGCGAAGGATCCGGACTTCCTGGAGAAGAACAAGGAAGACCTCTGCGCCTCGTTCCAGAAGACGCTCATCGACATCCTGCTGGACAAGCTCGTCAAGGCGGCGAAGCAGACCGGCATCAAGGAGGTCACGATCGGCGGCGGCGTGTCGGCCAACAGCGGCCTGCGCGCGCGGATCGAGGCCGAGGGCAAGAAGCGCGGCTGGAACACCTATCTGCCCGAGTTCAAGTTCACGACCGACAACGCCGCGATGATCGCCATCGCGGGCTATTATCATTATCTGGCCGGGGAGCGGACGCCGCTGGATGTGGCGCCGGTGTCCCGGATGGCTGATTTCTAGGATATGAAAGAATTCGAGATCGTCTGCCCGCTCACGCGGGAACCGCGCCTCAAGGAGATCGAGGCCAAGGCCGGCGGCCTGAAATGGGTGCTCAAGAAGCGCTCCATCGATGCGCGCAAGGAGCCGGTCTGGCGCTATCAGTATGAGGCGTACGGCCCGGACGAGGCGTATGTGCCGTACGAACTCCCTGAATATCAGGACGTCCACGGTGCGGAGCCGGTGGTCGTCGTGGGCGCCGGCCCTGCCGGCATGTTCGCCGCGCTCAAGCTCCTGACGCTCGGCCTGCNNGAGCGCAAGTTCGACATGGCGAAGCTCTCGCGCGACGGCATCGTCGATCCCGATTCCAACTATTGCTACGGCGAGGGAGGCGCGGGCGCCTTCTCCGACGGCAAGCTCTATACGCGTTCCTCCAAGCGGGGCGACCTGCGCGAGGTGCTCCACCAGCTGGTGAAATTCGGCGCCTCCAAGGATATCCTCATCGACGCGCACCCGCACATCGGCTCCGACAAGCTGCCCGTCATCGTCGAGAACATCCGCAACTTCATCGTCGCCCAGGGCGGCGAATACCATTTCAACGCCCGCGTCGTGGGCATAGCTCCGGCTGATGGCAACTGGCCCCCGCAAAACTTCGCTTCGCTCATCCCCCCCACTGCTGCGCAGCGGGTCCCCCCCATTTACGAGGCCATGGGTGGCCACGGTTTTTCGGAGGCCAGCTGCCATCAGCCGGAGTTGGTGGTGAAGACGGCGGACGGGAAGGAGTACAAGGCCCGGAGGGTGATTCTCGCGACGGGACATTCGGCGCGGGACGTGTACGAGATGCTGCAGGCGGCGGGCGGCGCGCTGGAGGCCAAGGGCTTCGCCCTGGGCGTGCGCGTCGAGCACCCGCAGGAGAAGATCAACTGGTGCCAGTACCACGGACAGTGGAAGCCGGGCGTGCCGGCGGCGGAGTATTCCTTCGTCGAACAGGTTGACGGCCGCGGCGTGTTCTCCTTCTGCATGTGCCCCGGCGGCATCCTGGTGCCTTCCTCGACGGAAGAGCGCACCGTCGTGCTCAACGGCATGTCCAACTCCGGGCGCAGCGGCAAGTTCGCCAACGCCGGCGTCGTGGTCCAGATCGAACCGGAAGACGTCCCGGGCGACGGCCCCTTCAAGCTGATGGACTTCCAGCACGACGTGGAGCGCCGGATGTACGACTACGCCCAGTCCCAGGGCGCTGCCAACCCGATGGCCGCCCCGGCGCAGCGGATGGAGGATTTCTGCCTCGGCAAGGTCTCCAAGTCCATGCCGCCCACCAGCTACCATCCCGGCGTGATGAGCGCCCCGCTGCACGAACTGCTGCCGCCGATGGTCGCCACGCGCCTGCAGAAGGCCTTCCCGCGCGTGAAGATGCGCAACTATTATACGAACGCCGCGCTCCTGCTGGCGGTCGAGTCCCGGACGTCCTCGCCCGTGCGCGTGCCCCGCGACCCGGAGACGCTCGAATACGTCTCGCTCCCGGGCATCTACCCCTGCGGCGAAGGCGCGGGCTACGCCGGCGGCATCGTTTCCAGCGCGCTGGACGGCATCAACGTGGCCGCAGCCGTGGCCCGTTCGCTGAAAGCGCAGGAAGATTGAATTTTCCCCTTTCAAAATCCGGAAATTCGCCGTAAATTTGTAAACGGCAAACTATTCGGATATGTTGATTGTACTTAAACTTCTCGGCTCGATCGCCCTGCTGATCTACGGCATGAAGGTGATGAGCGAAGCCCTGCAGAAGATGGCCGGACCGCAGCTCCGCCACTTGCTGGGTGCGATGACCACCAACCGTTTCTCCGGCGTGATGACTGGCGCCCTGGTCACCGTAGCAGTACAGTCTTCAGCCGCTACGACGGTCATGACCGTCTCGTTCGTCAACGCCGCGCTCCTGTCGCTCACCCAGGCCATTTCCATCATCATGGGTGCCAACATCGGCACCACGATGAGCGCCTGGATCATGTCCGCGGGCTTTTCCTTCAACGTAGCCAATCTGGTCTGGCCGGCTTTCCTGGTCGGCATCGTGTTGATCCAGCTCGGCAAGCACCGCTACATCGGCGATTTCCTCTTCGGCCTGTCGTTCCTCCTCTTCGCCCTCGGCATGCTGCGCCAGACGGGCGTCGAGATGGACCTCGCCAGCAAACCGGCGGTGGTGGCCTTCTTCGAGAGCTTCCATACCAACTACGGCACCATCCTGCTCTTCCTGCTCATCGGCACGGTCCTGACGGCCATGGTGCAGAGCTCGGCGGCCCTGATGGCCATCACGATGGTGCTGTGCTCCACCGGAGCCATTTCCATCTATCAGGGCATCGCCCTGGTCATGGGCGAGAACATCGGCACCACGCTCACGGCCAACCTGGCCGCGATGAGCGCCAATGTCCAGGCCCGCCGCACCGCCCTCGCGCACCTCGTCTTCAACGTCTTCGGCGTGATCTGGGTGCTGATCCTCTTCTTCCCGTTCGTGCGGCTCGTCTGCCACATCGTCGGCGTTGACCCGGCGGCGGAAGGCATCGACCCGATCCGGCTCAATTTCGCCCTGGCGGCTTTCCACACGGGATTCAACGTCATCAACACGGCCCTGCTCATCGGCTTCGTCCCGCAGATCGAGAAGCTGGTCTGCCGGCTGATCCAGCCCAAGAAGGCGGAGGAGGACGACGAGTTCCGCCTGCAGTATATCCGCGGCGGTCTGATGAAGACGCCCGAAATCTCCCTCCTGC
Source organism: Bacteroidales bacterium Bact_16 (assembly GCA_001602885.1). The sequence continues at coordinate 8,786 of LUZH01000222.1, forward strand.
AGGCGCAGAAGGAGATCGCCATCTTCGGCATCCGCATGCAGCGGATGTTCGGCATGGTGCGCGACCTCTATTCGATGGAGGACGAGAACGACTACCAGAAGCTCTTCGAGCGTATCCGCAAATATGAGGACATCAGCGACCGCATGGAGAACGAAATCGGCCGCTACATAGGCCTGGTGGGCGATGCGCACCTGTCCGACGACTCCAAGGAGAAGATCCGCTCGATGCTCCGCCAGATCGGCGAGCTGGAGTCCATCGGCGACGGCTGCTACAACCTCGCCCGCATCCTGCGCCGCAAGCGCGAAAACAAGATCGTCTTCACCGAAGGCCAGGAGGAGGGCGTCTCCGGCATGATGGCCCTGGTGGACCAGGCCCTCACGCGCATGAACACCCTGCTGGACGGCCACCGCGAGGACTACGACATCTCCTTCTCCGAGGAGATCGAATCCCGCATCAACAGCCTGCGCAACGCCCTCAAGCAGCAGAATATCGACAACCTCGACAAGCGTGCCTACGGCTATGACAACGGCACCGTCTACATGGACCTCATCAACGAGTTCGAGAAGACGGGCGACTACGTCATCAACGTGTCCGAGGCCCGTCTGGGCGTGGCCCGCAACGGCATCCGCTTCCGCGGCATCCAGGTCGACACCGACGCCAGGACGGTCACGGTGGACGGCGAGATGGTGGCGTTCGGCCGCTCCGAATACGAGATGCTGAAGCTGTTCCTGGAGAATCCCGGCCGTGCGTTCACGCACGAGGAGCTGCTGGCCAACATCTGGCCGGGCGACGCCGTCGCCGGCGAGCACACCGTGGACGCCTGCGTCACGCGCATCTGCAAGCGCATCGGCCAGTACGCCCCGCATCTGGTGAGCCGGGCCGGGTTCGGATATTGCTTCGAGGAATAATCCTTTCTAGATGACGCCGCTGCCGAGCATTTCGCCGTCGGCGGCATACCACACCGCGAACTGCCCGGGCGTGATGCTGCGCTGCGGCTGGTCGAACAGGATGAACAGGCCGTTCTCCCGCATCAGGAGCGTGGCGTCCTGCAGCGGCTGGCGGTAGCGGATGCGCACGCGGTAGCGGCGCTGCTCGCCGACCTGCATCGCCTGGTCCGGCCGGATCCAGTGGATCTCGTCCGGCGCGATGTGCAGGCACTTGCGCAGCAGGCCGGGGTGGTTCTCTCCTTCGCCCACATAGATGATGTTGCGGTCGATGTCGGTCGCGAGCACGAACACGGGATTGGCGTGGCCGCCGATGCCCAGGCCCTTGCGCTGGCCGATGGTGTAGAACTGCGCGCCTTCGTGGCGCCCGATGCGCTTCGCCCAGGGATTCTCCTTGTCGCGCGTCTTCTTGACGTGGTGCTTGCCGGAGCGGTAGGTCTCCGTCTCGAAACGGATGTCGGCGTAGTCGAACGGGGTGGAGAGCTCCAGCAGTTCGCTGTCCGTCAGGGCCGTGCCCTTGCTCTCCAGCTCTTTGTCGCGGGCGTATTTCGCCGAGTCGGCGTAGTAGGCGCCGTAGACCTCCACCACGTCGCCCTCGACGCTCTTGAGCTTCTGCTGCAGGAAGACCGGCAGGTCCACCTTGCCCACGAAGCAGATGCCCTGGGAGTCCTTCTTGTCGGCGGACGGGAGGTCCGCCTCCTTGGCGATGCGACGCACCTCGGGCTTGCAGATGTCGCCGATGGGGAAGAGCGCCTTGGAGAGCTGCTCCTGCGTGAGCTGGCAGAGGAAATAGCTCTGGTCCTTGTTGGGGTCGGAGCCCTCCAGGATGCGGCAGGTGCCGTCGGGGAGCGTCTCCTTGCGGCAGTAGTGGCCCGTGGCCACGTAGTCCGCGCCGAGCTTCTCCGCCGCCTGCAGGAAGGCGTCGAACTTGATCTCGCGGTTGCAAAGGACGTCCGGGTTGGGCGTGCGGCCCTTGGCGTATTCGTCGAACATATAGTCCACGACGCGCTGGCGGTACTGCTTGCTCAGGTCGATGAAATAGAAGGGGATACCGATCTTGCGGGCCACCATCTCGGCCACGAAGCGGTCTTCCTCCCACTCGCAGTCGCCGTGCAGGGTCCCCTCCGTGTCGTGCCAGTTCTGCATGAACATGGCAAACACGTCGTAGCCCTGCTGCTTGAGCAGCCAGGCAGCCACGCTGGAGTCCACGCCTCCGGAAAGTCCTACACAAATCTTCATCTTGACGGCTAATCTTTCTTTGCAGCGGCAAAGATACACATTTCCCGCTGCTCCGCCAAAACCCGCGCTCCTCCCGCCTGCTGCCGGGGTTGTTTTCCAAAACAGCAGTCTAAAAGAATGATGGAAAGTTTTGAAAATAGAAAGAAATTTTTAAACTTTACAGAATATGAAAAAGAACGGTTATATCATCATTATCGCGATCCTGCTGTGTGTCAACGTGGCCCAGTGCCTGTTGATGCTCCGGACCAACCGCAGTTTGCAGCAGGCCAGCTTCGCCGCCGAGCAGAACAACCAGTCCTATTATATGGCCCTGCAGACCACGCAGTCGCTCTGGGACAAGTTCGTCAAGCTGGATCCTGTCGCGGTCCGGGAGGGGTTGAGCGTGCTCAACTTGCCGCAGGAAGTGATGACCGACAAGTGTGTGACCGTCTTTCTGGCGCCGTATGTCTGCGGCGCGTGTGTTGATGAGCAGTGTGAGACGTTGACGGAGCTGCTGGGCGAAGAAGCGGCCGGACTGCCGGTCCGGTTCCTGACGCCGCAGTTCAAGGCGAAGGACCTGCGGGCCCTTTTCGCGGAGTATCCCTCCGTGTCAGTCCAGACCTACGACTATGATTTGCTTCAAGACACCACCCTCCGGGACCTGACTGAAGTGCTCTACTTCACGACGACCGGGGAGGGTCTCCGGCACGTCATGTTGTCAGTCAAGGGTTCGCCCGAGCTGACCGTGGAATACATCAACCTCATCAAAAATCAATGCTTATGAAAAAAAAGATCCTATTCGGAGTCCTCGCGGCTGCATTGGTCGCGCTGAACGCACTTGCCTTCTCGACTCCTTCTTCGGCACTGCCGCCTGAGCCGCCCGTGACCAACGGCTGTTTCCAGACGACTTCCTATGCCTGCGAGCCGGGTGTCCTCAGAAAGGCCTGCACGCAGATGAACACGCAAAAGCAGTGCAGAGAGTATTACTGCTCGAGTTGTGCTATCCATTGGAAACCGATTGAAAGGATTGATCTCGATCCTTCCAAGACCGAAATCAAGCCTCAGCCTTAACGGTTATCAGACTTTTCTGCGGCCGTCGTGGAGACCCCGGCGGCCGTTTTTTTTCGATAAACTTAATCTTCATCAATGAGAAAAATTGAATGGGCACTGCTCCTGGCCGTGCTGGCCGCAGGTTGCGCGCGTCCTGTCGCGGAGCAGGCCAATGTAGTCGTCTTCGAGAAATCTTCGAAAGTCTCGGCCCTGACGGATGTGGTCGACCACATCGAACTGGTCCCGCTGGAGACGGGCCGCAACTTCCTGCTCGGGCTCAATCCGATGCTGGACCTGGCAGGTGACGGCTATGTCCTGACCGACATCCGGACGGGACGGATCCTGTATTTTGGCGCCGACGGCGCCTTCCGCGCGCATATCGGCGCGAAAGGCCGTGGGCCGGGGGAGTATCCGATGCTGCTGAACTCGCAGGTCGATGCTGACGGCAACGTCATCGCGTTCTCGTATCCCGACAAGGTCCTGTATTTCGGGACGGACGGCGAGCTGCTCCGTGAGGAGCACCGGGAGGACCTGGGCTCGCAGGCCTGTCTGGTCCCGGAAGGGCTCCTGGTCTATTTCGGCTACGGGTCCGGCCGCCCCGACCGGGCCGCCCTGGTCCGCCCGGACGGCAGGCAGAAAGGACTCCTGCCGGCGAATGACCGGGTGATCAACATGACGCCGGACCGCTCCGTGTTCAGCTTCTACAAGGACACGGTCTATTTCACGGACACCTACAACCCCACCGTCTATTCCTACAAAGACGGGGAAGTGGCGGCAAATACCTTCTTTGATTTCGGCAAGTCCGCCATCGACGCGAAATTCTATCAGCTCGACGACCCGTATGCATCCATGGATTTCATCCTGAAGGCGCCCAACGGTTTCTCCCTGCTCCGCCGCTATCTGCGGGACGACCGCTACCAGTTCGTCGAGGAGATCTTCCAGAAGAATGAAGAAGGAGAATACCACTATGGCGTCTGCGTGGACGGCAACTGGGGCTGGTTCTCGCTCGGCGAGACCTTCCGTTCGCCGCTTGCCGGCGCGATGCAGGCCCTTTCCGGCGGCTGCCTCTATTTCCTGATGGATTCGTCCTGCCTGGCCGGCAAGGACCACGGGCTGGGCGGCAATCTGGCGCCGCTCCGGGAGCTGATCTCCAATCCGGAGGTCCTCGAGAAGGTGGGCCCGGACGACAATCCTGTCGTCGCCAAATTTTACCTGGATTGATTTTTCAATCAATATTAACCTATCAGTTTAACCCAAAGCCTTTTTTGATTATGAAAAAGAAACTTTTGATCGGCGCTTCTGTCGTCGTGCTCCTGGCGCTGAATGCCCTCGCATTCTCGTCCCATGCCCTGATCCCCGCTCCGGGTCCGGACAACATCAAGTTCAACCCCTATCAGACGCTTGGCTACTGCGCCAACACGAATGTGCTCCGTCACAGCTGCACGCCGAAGCGCACGAGCCGCATGTGCGAGATCGCCTGTGACGGCAGCACGGTCATCCCTGTCCCGACCGACCCGACCATCGTCGACAGATAATCTTCAAGGCCTGATCCTATGAAAAAGAATCTGTTTTTCGTTCTGGCCGCGGCCGCACTGGTCGTGCTGAACGCGATGGCATTCTCGGCTTCCGCCAAACCGGAGCCGCAGCTGCCGATCGAATTCGAAGGATGCTACCAGACGGTGAGCTCCTGTGGCTATTCCAGCGTGCTGCGCGAGAACTGCACTTCCCGCAAGACCAACCACAAGTGCACG
>LUZH01000223.1 GCA_001602885.1 Bacteroidales bacterium Bact_16
GTGCCGTGTCCTGCCTGGCCGCATCGTAGACGCCCATGTTCGTATGGGGCGCATTCCAGAAAACGGCCGCCCGGCGCACCGGGAAGGCATAGTAGCGGGTCTGCCAGTCCAGTTTCGGCGGGTGCAGCAGATAGCAGTTGGCGTCGATGGCGAACCGCTGCTCCGCCAGGTCTTCGATGCGGGAATCGTAGCTGGGGTCGCCCTTCTGCGTGAGGGTGAGCTCGTAGGTGTATTTCCGGTTGGGCTCGACGTTGAAGTCGCTGACCAGGTCGGCGCCCAGGTAATACGTATAGCAGACGGGCGTGTCGTCCGCGCCATAGGTGGCATAGATGCGGAAGCAGGTGGCACCCAGCGGTGCGTGGCGGTTCTTGTCGTACTGGGAGCCGCTCGTGTTCCGTCCGCGCAGATTGGCCGGGATGTAATAGGTCAGCGTGCCGTCGGCCGGGATCTCCTCGACGGGCAGGTCCATGCGGAGCGGGGTCCGCGGGGAGTAGGTCTCGAAATCGGCGAAACCGGCCACCTGGGTGGCGTAATAGAGCTTCCGGTTGACGTTGCAGAGCTGGACGTTCCGCAGGACGAGGTTCTCCGCGGCCGGGGCCTCGTTCTTCACCTTGACGACCACCTTCGCGCAGTTGCGCTTAAGCTGCAGCGGGCTGGAAGCGGAACCGACCTCCGAGCCGAAATCCACGCCGTCCAGCACCACGGAGCCGCTCATCCGCAGATAGCGGTCGTCGCCGACGGTGTACCAGATGTCGTCAAGGCCGTCGATGGTGCTGGCGTTCATCCCCTCCAGGAACGAACCCAGCGTCGTGCCCACCGGGAAGGAGATGTCGTCCTTGGCGATATTGGCAAACGCCAGGACGGTGTTCTTCCGGGGTCGAAATACTGCTTCTGGCCGACCAGCTGCGCCTGCAGGACGTGGTCGGGATCGTCGTCCACCCACTCGAACTGCATCAGCGCCACATTCCGGATCTCCTGCCAGTCCGCGCCGCCGTCCAGGTCCGGCTCCCGGTCGACCTTGGTGTCGGGCGTGCCGGGCTCCAGCGGGGCGACACCCAGGTGGAGCGCCACGGACACGGACTCGCCTTCGCCCCGCTCCGGGCCGTCCGGCCGAAGGGCCGCCGGGTTGCAGGCAGCCAGCGCAAGCAGGAATGCTATGATACTTGTCCTTTTCATTTACTGATTCTTCTTCACGCAACGGACGGGCTCTGCCGTGGGGTTCATGTTCGTCTTGGAGTTCAGGGGGTTTCTGTCCGACTGAGCCTCAAATGCGTAGTTTTCCATATACAGGTTCACGGTGGTATGCCTGAACCGATACGAGCCTCCGTTCCAGATGATGTGGCCGGCGCCCGGGAAAAAGATGGCGCCGGTGGCGTCCCGGTTGGGATATCCTTCCGGATAATACCAGAAGCCATAGAGTTGCGCATCCCACGCCCGGTGCCGGTTTTCGCCGGTCCCGCCCGTCGAGAGATCGTTATAAGTCGATCCGACCGGGATCTGCCAGCCCGGCGGGCAGGGATCGTAGACCGACTTCCCCGGCTCCAGCCAGACGGCGGGCCGGGCGGGATCGTCGACCCGGGGGTCGGCCCAGGGCTTGTTCGGATCGCACACGTCGCTGTCTCCGGGGCCGTTCCAGGGTCTGCCCTGGTCCATCCGGAGGTACACCGTCGGGTGATGGATGGCGTATCGGATGTTTCCCGGGCTGATATGGGTATTGCCGGCCGTGGCCATCCGCTGGGAGTTGTGGGACCCGATGCCGTTGGCATACATGGGATCCTTGCGGCCGAACTGGTAATAGGCGCCGTGGCTGAAAAAATCCGCCACGCCCCAGACCGGGGTCACGGCTCCCATGTTCCGGTCCATCGTGAACGCATCTTCATACGTCGTCTGCCACACCGTCCCGGCGTAGCGGTGGACTTCCCCGCCGGGCACCGGGTAGATGTAGGTCCCGTCCTGCTTCGCGACCGGCACGTCCGGGTCGTAGTCCGTCACCCACAGATGCCAGCTCCAGAGGATGTCGTCATAGCTCTTGTCCCCGGCGATGGCCACCTTCCGGAGGCCCACCAGGGCGTTGCCGTACATCCCTTTCGAGACCTTGACCGTCACGTACGGCTGGCTGCCGGCGTGGTCGGGATCGAAACCCGTGCCTTCCGTCACCTCGAGCAGCTCGCTGTCCGACACCCGGTAGCCGTCACGGAACACGTCGTTCCAGATGATCTCCGCCGTCCACTGCGAATGCTCGGACAGGCGGTATTCCTCCTCGCTGCTGCCGCCATAATAGCCCACCGTGATGTCCCGGGAGGCATTCGGCTCCTGATTCCAGAACACAGCCGCCCGGCGGACGGGGAAGGAGTACTTCCGCTCCAGCCCTGCGCTTTTCGGCGGGTGGAGCATATAGGCGTTGGCGTCCGGCAGGACGACGGCCTTCAGGTCGTCGACCCGGCCGTCGCTGTCGCCGCCCTTGCCGGGGAGGAAAAACTCGTAGCTGTATTTCCTGTTGGGCGCCAGGTTGAAGTCGTCGGTCAGGTTCGCGCCCAGGTAATACGTATAGACGATCGGGGTGCCGCTCTCCGGATCGGAAGGGTCCGTGCAGCCGTAGCGGGCGATGATGCTGAAGCACGTCGCGCCCGGATTGGGATAGCGGCTCTTCCGGGACTGGTTCTCGCGGGTGTCGTCCGCCCCGACGAAGGAACTGACGCCCCGCAGGTTGGCGGGAAGGAAGAACGTGAACGTCTTCGTCTTGCCGTCCGCATCATACGGGACGGCGTCGTAAGGGCGCGCCGGGTCGTCGAAGCGGAAGCGCGTAATGGTGGAATATTCATCCTTCCAGGCGTCGCCCGTCAGGTAGTAGTATTTGCGGTTGACGTCCCGCATCTGGACCGCGTCGAGCACAAGCTTGTCCGCCTCGGGCGCGTCGTTGCGGACCTTGACGACCACCTTGGCGCAGTTGCGCCGCAGGGTGACGGCGCCCACGGAAGACGGCGTCACCGGCGGCTCCAGCTCCTTGGCGCCGCTCATCCGCAGGTAGCGGTCGCCGTCCGGCGCCAGAT
>LUZH01000224.1 GCA_001602885.1 Bacteroidales bacterium Bact_16
GCTTGGGCTCGATCTCGTAGGCCTCGCCGCCGCGGCGGTCGGGCTTGAGGCGGTTCAGTCCGCCGTCTTCGGTGCAGAACCAGATGCCGCCCTCGGAGTCGGGGACGATGCTGCGGACGATCGAACCGATCATCGAGCGCTCGGTTACCGGGTTGGGGTAGTAGATCGTGAATTCGTCCTGCTTGTCCTGCCAGATGTTGATACCGTTGTAGTAGGTGCCGATCCACACGTTGCCGGCCTTGTCCTTGCCCAGGCTCGTGATGTAGTTGGCGGAAAGCGAGTGCGGGTCCGCGTTGTTGTGGATTTCGGCGATCTCGCCGGTGTTGAGGAAGATGACGAACAGGCCGTTGTCGGTGCCGACCCAGTATTCGCCGGGCTTGCGCTCCAGGATCTGGCGGATTTCGCGCTCGCCGGCGTCGAATACGGGCGTGATCTCCATGTTGATGGTCTCGACCAGCAGGACCTTCCCGTCGCGCGTGGCGGCGAGCATGCGGCCTTCTTCGGCCGGCTGGATGTCGTGGAGGTTGTAGGGGAACGCGGCCGGATCGAAGCGGTCGCGGCGCTTGTCGTAGTTGTAGAGCGTGCCGTTGTTGAGGATGACCCACACGGAATCATACGAATCCACGGCGATATGGGACGGGCTGCTGCCCGGGAAAGCGTATTCGCGGACCTGTCCGCTCTCTTTAATATAGCGGTATACCTTGTCGCCCGCGACCCAGACGTTGCCCTTCATGTCGGGCTGCAGGTCGAAGGCCGGCGTGTGGCCCAGCAGGCCGATCGATTCGCTCTTGCCGGTATAGGGATTGTACCACGCCACGCCGGCGGACGTCGTGTACCAGATCAGCCCGTCCTCGTCTTCGCTGATGTCGACGCTCGCGAGGTTGGTCATCATCGGGGCCGCGCCCGGTTCGACGGGGCTGCGGAAGTCGTAGCCGTCGAAGCAGGTGAGGCCGTCGCGCGTGCCGATCCAGACGAACCCGAAACGGTCCTGGTACGTGCAGTGGATGGTGTTGGAGGGGAGTCCCTCGTGGGTTGTATAGTGCTCGAAATAGTAGTAGGGAGCCGCCTCCAGGGACGTGCAGAGGAGGCCGGCTATGAGCAGCAGGAGCGTGTGATTCAATTTCATCAGGTCTGTTTTCTTTCCAAGCCGCAAGTTAGCCAAATTTCCTTTAATTATTCGGTCAATACATTTTGAATTCCGTTCTTTTGTGGAAATGATTCCCGCTCTCTGTATAAAATATTACAAAAAACGCATCTGATTTTTGAATAAATGTGTGAATTAAAAGTTATATTTGCGGAGTTTGAGTGAAACCAAACCTGGGTTAGCAACCCTTTTTTTAACCAATATTTATTATTCTATGACCAAACAACTGTTTGCGAAAGCAGCAACGATCATCATGATCCTTGCTGCCAGCCTTCTGGGATCTGGCTCAGCCTTTGCCCAGAATCCTGCCGTTCGCGGTAAGGTCGTCGATGCCGGCAATGCCGGTATTTACGGCGCTGCCGTTGTGGTGCCCGGCACCACGAATGGCGTTCAGACGGATAACGATGGCAACTTCGAGATCCGCGTAGCTCCCGGCACCACGCTGGAAGTTTCTTGCATCGGCTACGTCACCAAGCGTGTCGCCGCCGCCGCCAACATGGTCGTCGTCCTCTCCGAGGATGCCGAGATGCTTGAAGAGACCGTGGTGATCGGTTATGGTGTTCAGAAGAAGAGCGACCTGACCGGTGCTGTGGCGTCTATCCGTGAGGAAGACCTCCGCAACCGCTCCACTTCCGACGCTGCCGCCGCCCTTCAGGGCAAGGCCGCCGGCGTGCAGGTCATCAACGTTTCCGGTGCCCCTGGTTCCGGTGCGTCGATCCGCGTGCGTGGTTATTCTTCGAACTCCGGCAGCATCGGACCGCTCCTCATCGTCGACGGTCTGAAGGTGGACAACATCCAGTATCTGGATCCTTCCATGATCGAATCCATGGAGATCCTGAAGGATGGTGCTTCCGCCGCTATCTACGGTGCCGAGGCTGGCAACGGTGTCGTTCTGATCACCACCAAGACCGGCAAGAAGGGCGAAGGCCGCGTGTTCTACAACGGCAAGTTCATCCTCTCTTCCCTCTCTCGCAAGCTTGACATCATGCGCGCCCAGGAGTACATCGCCTTCGGTAAGGCCCAGGGCTTCCTGGATGACAACATGCTCAAGAAGTATGACGGCCACACCGATGTGGACTGGGGCGCTGACCTCTTCGTCCCGACCTGGAGCAACCAGCACACTGTCGGTTTCTCCGGCGGCAACGACCGCGGCAGCCTCTTCGTGTCCATCAACAACGTCCACAACAACGGTATCTTCCGTGGCGACAAGGACGTGTACGACCGTCTGACCTTCCAGGTCAACGCCGACTACAAGATCAAGGACTGGCTGACCATCGGTACCAACAACTCCATCGAGAAGTGGGGCACCAAGAGCGTC
>LUZH01000225.1:0-1859 GCA_001602885.1 Bacteroidales bacterium Bact_16
GATGATATGCTTGTCGTAGAGGGCGCTCGCCGCGCCGGACAGCACGGAGACGACCATGGCGACCATGCCCTTGGCGGAATTGGCCTTGTCGGTCTCGTGCCGCTTGGAGCGCGAACTGAGGAAAAGGGCGGCCATCACGATGGCGACACCCAGCCACTGCAGGGGGCTGAGGCGCTCGCCGAAGAGGATGATGGAGAAGATGACCACGAACATCGGCCGGGAGGCCTTGATGGTGCTGACGGTCGTCAGCGGGAGGTGTTTCATAGCGATAAGCCCCGATACCCAGGAGGCCGAGACCAGCACGGCCTTGATCAGGATGCAGAGGTGGTCGTGCAGGGAGATCGCCGACAGGAACGGGGAGAGGAAAAGGGTGGTGAGGCCGGTCGAGCCGACCAGGATCCAGTACACCCCGTTTCGCTTGAGCGCCTGCTTCTTGAAGACATCATAGATGCCGAGGAGCAGCGCGGAACAGACGGTAAGCCAAAGCCACATAGAACGGTTGAGATTTTGACAAAGTTAACCATAAATTTTGTATTTTTGTCTTCCTTTCCATGAAAGCGAAAAAGATCGAAATCCGCGGCGCACGCGCCCACAACCTGAAGAATGTCGACGTGGACCTCCCGCGCCGTAAGTTCATCGTAATCACGGGCATCAGCGGCAGCGGCAAGTCCTCGCTGGCTTTCGACACCCTCTACGCGGAGGGCCAGCGGCGCTACATGAACACGCTTTCGCCCTATGCCAAGCACTTCATGGGCATCCTCGAGAAGCCCGAGGTGGAGAGCATCGACGGGCTCAGCCCCATCATCGCCATCGAGCAGAAGACCACGGGCAGCAACCCCCGCTCCACGGTCGGCACGATCACGGAGATCTCCGACTTCCTGCGCCTGCTGTACGCTCGCGCGTCGACGGCCTATTCGCCCGTCACGGGCCGGGAGATGGTGCGCTACACCGACGCGCAGATCGTGGACCTGATCCTGCAGGAGTTCAACGGCCGCAAGTGCCTGCTGCTCGAAGTGGAGGCGGTGGACCGCTACAAGGCGCATTTCATCGAGCTGGTCGTGGACAAGCTCAAACCCGGGGAGGGCGACGAGGCGCGCATCCGCGCGTCCGTCTCGTCCGCGCTCGGCCTGGGCAAGGGATCGCTCGCGGTGCTCGACAACGAAAGCGGCGCGCTGCACCACTACTCCAAGCACCTGGTGGACCCGGAGAACGGCATTTCCCTCCAGGAGCCGGCCCCGCACACCTTCTCCTTCAATTCGCCGGAAGGCTACTGCCCGCACTGCAAGGGCCTCGGCACGGTCCCGGACGTGAGCATGGACACGATCATCCCGGACCCGCGCAAGTCCATCGCCGACGGCGGCATCGCCCCGCTGGGCCGCATCCGCGACGGGCGCAAGTTCGAACTGGTCCGCGCCATGGCGCGCAAACATAATTTCTCGCTCTACGAGCCCATCGCCGCGCTGCCCGACGAGGCCGTGACGCTGCTGGTCTACGGCTCCGACGAGTTCTACCGCGTCGGGGACGGCGCGCAGACGGAGATGGTCAACTGGGAGGGCGTCACGGGCGACGTCGAAGACAAGGTCGTCTGCCCGGTCTGCCACGGCACGCGTCTCGGCCCGCACATCCGCTGCTTCCGCATCGACGGCAAGGATATCGCGGAGGTGAGCGCGATGGAGATCAGCGCGCTGTCCGCGTGGCTGCGCGCGCTGCCCGGCAAGCTGGACAAGCGGGCGGGCACCATCGCGCGCGACATCCTCAAGGAGCTCACCGACCGCGTCCAGTTCCTGCTGGACGTGGGCCTGGACTACCTCAGCCTCGACCGCCCGACGGCTTCGCTCTCCGGCGGCGAGGGCCAGCGC
>LUZH01000225.1:1902-4084 GCA_001602885.1 Bacteroidales bacterium Bact_16
CCGGCGAGCACGGCGGCCGCATCTGCTACAGCGGCCCGGCCCGCGAGGTCGTCAACCCGATCCCGGTGCCGGCGGCCCGCCGCCACGGCAACGGCCTCACCCTGACCCTGCGCGGCGCGCGCGGCAACAACCTCAAGGACGTGACGGTGGACTTCCCGCTCGGGATGCTGGTCGGCATCAGCGGCGTGAGCGGCTCGGGCAAGTCCACGCTCATCAACGAGACCCTGATGCCCATCCTCAAGGGCAAGTTCTACCACTTCAAGGAGAAGCCGCTGCCTTACGAGGGCATCGAGGGGCTCGAGAATATCGACAAGGTCATCGAGATCGACCAGAGCCCGATCGGCCGCACGCCGCGGTCCAATCCGGCCACCTTCACCGGCGTGTTCAACGACATCCGGACCCTGTTCGAGGAGACGCCCGACGCCAAGGTCCGCGGCTTCAAGGCGGGCCGCTTCTCGTTCAACGTGCCCGGCGGCCGCTGCGAGGAGTGCAAGGGCGCCGGCCTCAAGGTGATCGAGATGAATTTCCTCCCGTCGGTGACGGTCTGCTGCGACGCCTGCGGCGGCAAGCGCTACAAGGAGGACACGCTCGCGGTCAAGTACCGCGGCAAGAACATCAGCGACGTGCTGGAGATGCCCATCTCCGAGGCCTACGAGTTCTTCAAGGCGCATCCCAAGATCGCCCCGAAGCTCAAGGCGCTCGTGGACGTGGGCCTGGGCTATGTCCACCTGGGGCAGTCCGCCGTGACCCTGTCCGGCGGCGAGAGCCAGCGGATGAAGCTGGCCGCGGAGCTGGCCCGCAAGGCCACCGGCAGCACGCTCTACATGCTCGACGAGCCCACCACGGGCCTGCATTTCGAAGACATCAAGGTGCTGATGGGCGTGTTGCAGCGCCTGGTGGACCAGGGCAACACGGTCATCGTGATCGAACACAACCTCGACGTACTCAAGTCCGTCGACTATTTGATAGACATGGGTCCTGACGGCGGCGCGGCCGGCGGCAGGATCGTAGCGACGGGGACGCCCGAACAGATCGCCGCCGATCCGGCCTCTGTCACCGGCCCCTATTTAAAAGACCTTTTATGACCAAGATTGAAGCTGCTCGCACAGAGTACAAAGACTGGTGCCAGGCCGTTGGCGTGGACACCCTCGAGAAAGTCAACGAAGCCCTCGAGGCCGGCAAGGCCATCGAACTGATCAACCTCTGTGAGGCCCGCCAGGAGCGCAAATACGCGCAGGCGGCGGACCAGATCTACTGGAAGCGCAACCGCTGCCGCATCGTGATGATGTCGGGGCCGTCCTCGAGCGGCAAGACGAGTTCCTCGCTGCGCATCGCGCAGCAGGCCCGCGTGCTCGGCCTCAAGCCCAAGGTGATCGAGCTGGACAACTATTTCGTGAACCGCGAGAACACCCCGATCGACGAGCACGGCGAGCGCGACTACGAAGCGCTGGCCGCGATGGACGTCGCGTTCCTGAACCAGCAGCTCAACGACCTGCTGGCGGGCAAGGAGGTGGAGCTCCCGAAGTTCGACTTCAAGGAGGGGCACCGCACCTTCACGGGCAACACCCTGCGCCTGGAGGACGGCGACATCCTCTTCATGGAGGGTATCCACGCCCTCAATCCCGACCTCACGCCGGACATCCCGCGCGACCGCATCTTCAACATCTACATCTCCGCCCTCTCGGCCCTGCCGGGCGGCGAGAAGGACCACGGCTCCACCACGGACAAGCGCCTGCTGCGCCGCATCGTGCGCGACAACCGCACCCGCGGCATCTCCCCGGAGGACAACATCCTCCGCTGGCCGTCCGTGCGCCGCGGCGAGATCCGCAACATCTTCCCCTATGAGGAGAACGCCAACATCGTGTTCAACTCCTCCACCCTCTACGACATCCCGCTGCTGAAATACTACGCGGAGCCGCTCCTGTGTGGCATCAGCGAGTCCTCGCCGGCCTACGCCAAGGCGCAGTCGCTGCTGCACTTCCTGGAGATCGTCCGTGCGCTCAAGCCCTCCGAGATCGCGGCCATTCCGCCGACCTCGATCATGCGCGAGTTCATAGGCGGCCAGACGCTGTAAAACAAAGATCCCCGGCCTCTTGGTCGGGGATCTTTGTTTCTATTTGACTTCCGTCCATTGTCCGGGGACGAGGGCGGAGATCTTGTCGTCGTACATCGCCTCGCAGCT
>LUZH01000226.1 GCA_001602885.1 Bacteroidales bacterium Bact_16
ATCTCCTTCGAGATGAAGTGGTCCGCCAACTTCCTCAAGAACACGAAGGTCGACTTCCTGGGCGCCCGCAAGTGGTCCTACATCGTCTCCGGCGCTCTCATCGTGATTGCCCTCGTGTCCATGTTCACCAAGGGCTTCACCTACGGTGTCGACTTCACCGGTGGCCGTACCTACGTGGTCCGCTTCGACAAGGACGTGACCGCCGAGGAGGTCCGCGCCGCTGTCAACAACACCTTCTCCCTGGCCGACCCGGAGTCCTCCGTCGAGGTCAAGCAGTTCGGTGGCGACAGCCAGATGAAGATCACCACTTCCTACAAGTTCAAGGACGAGTCCTCCACCGTGGACGCCGAGATCGAAGGCATGCTCTATGAGTCCCTCAAGGACTTCTACGTGGAGCCGGTCTCCTTCGAGAGCTTCACCTCCACGCTCGAGAACCCCAACGGTATCATCTCCTCCGACAAGGTGGGTGCTACCATCGCCAACGATATCAAGCGCAACGCCGTCATTTCCATCATCCTGGCCCTGCTCGTGATCTTCGCCTACATCGCGTTCCGGTTCAAGGGCTGGAACTGGGGTCTCGGCGGTGTCGTCTCCCTGGCCCACACCGCGATCATCATCATCGGCTTCTTCTCGCTGTTCAGCGGCATCCTGCCGTTCAACCTGGACGTCGACCAGACCTTCATCGCCGCTATCCTGACGATCATCGGTTACGCCATCAACGACAACGTGGTTATCTTCGACCGTATCCGTGAAAACCTCGCGCTCCATCCGAACGACGACTTCAAGGATACCGTCAACAAGTCCCTCAACGCGACCCTCACCCGTACGGTCAACACCTCCATGTCGACCCTCCTCCCGATGCTCGCGATCGCCATCTTCGGCGGCGAGTCCATCCGCGGTCTGTCCGTCGCGCTCTGCCTCGGTGTCCTGATCGGTACCTACGCCTCCATCATGATCGGTACCCCGGTCATGTTCGACGCCGAAATGGCCGCCCGCAAGAAGGCCAAGGCCCTCAAGAAATAGGCTGAAAGTTTTCAACATTGAACCCCCGACCCGCTGAAGGTCGGGGGTTTTTGTTTATCTTTGTAGAGTCATGTCCTTCGTACACCTTCACGTCCACACCCAATACTCCATCCTCGACGGGATGAGCGACATCGAGAAGCTCTTCCGACGCGCGGAGGAGCTCGGCATGCCGGGCCTCGCCATCACGGACCACGGCAACATGTACGGCGTCAAGGACTTCAGCGACGTGGCCAAGAAGCACCCGGACGTCAAGCCCGTTTTCGGCTGCGAGATCTATGTCACGCAGCACTACGACCACCGCCTCAAGGACAACGACCACAAGAAATACTACCACCTCATCCTGCTCGCCAAGAACTATCAGGGCTACAAGAACCTGATGAAGATCGTGTCCACCGGACACATCGAGGGCATGTACTACCGCCCGCGCGTGAGCCACGAGGTGCTGCAGCAATACCACGAAGGCCTCATCTGCTGCTCGGCCTGCATGGCCGGCGAAGTGCCCCGCGCCATCCTGGCGGGGGACGAGGAGGCCATCGACCGCGCCATCCAATGGCACAAGGACGTCTTCGGCGAGGACTACTACCTCGAAGTGATGCTCCACAAGACGGAGGTCCCCGGCATGTCGCTGGACCTCTACGAGCAGCAGAAGGAATACACAACCCGGATCTTCGAGCTGGCGGAGAAGCACGGCGTGAAGGTCGTGGCCACCAACGACGTGCACTTCGTGCGCAAGGAGGACGGCCCGGCGCACGACCGCCTCATCTGCCTGACCACCAACGCAATGGTGGACGACCCCAAGCGCCTGCGCTACACGCAGCAGGAATACCTCAAGAGCGAGGAGGAGATGGCGACGCTCTTCCCGGACCACCCGGAAGCCCTCGCCAACACGCTGGAAGTTCTGGACAAGGTCGAGCGCTACGAGATCGACCGGGGTCACGTCTTGCCCAAATTCGAGCTTCCCGAGGCGTTTCTGGCCGATATAGACACTTACCTGACCCAGTACGCGGACATCATCGAAAACGGCAAATTTGACCTGTCTAAAGACGCCGACGGCAATGAGGTCAAGAACTACCGCGGCGACGAGTTCTGCCGCTCGGTCGCGTACCTCTGCTACCTGACCTACGAAGGCGCGCGCCGCCGCTATGGCGACGAGCTCGACGACGTGCAGCGCGAGCGCCTGCATTTCGAGCTGATGACGATTTCCTTCATGGGTTTCCCGGACTACTTCCTCATCGTCCAGGACTTCATCAACTGGGGTCGCCGCAACGGCGTGTCCATCGGCCCGGGCCGTGGCTCGGCGGCCGGCTCCTGCGTCGCCTACTGCCTCGGCATCACCAACCTCGACCCGATCCGCTACGACCTCCTGTTCGAGCGTTTCCTCAACCCGGAGCGTATCTCGATGCCGGATATCGACGTGGACTTCGACGACGAAGGCCGCTACCGCGTGATCCAGTATGTGCAGGACCACTACGGCGCGGACCACATCTCGCACGTCATCACCTTCGGCACGATGGCCGCCAAGCTGGCCGTCAAGGACGTGGCGCGCATCTCCAACCTGTCCATCCCCGAATCCAACCGCCTCACCAAGATGATCCCGGACCGTCCGATCATCGTCAAGGAGAACGGCGAGGAGAAGGAATACAAGCCGACGCTGGCCAACAGCGTCAAATACATCAAGGAGCTCAAGCACGAATACGAAGAGGGCGAACCGCTGGTGCGCGAAGTCCTCGACTACGCGCTGCGCCTGGAAGGCTGCATCCGCCAGACGGGCATCCACGCCTGCGCGATGATCATCGGCCGCGGCAACCTCACGGACTACATCCCCATCACGATGGGCACAGACAAGGCCACGGGCCAGGAGGTGTGGGTGCATGCTGAAGATGGACTTCCTCGGGCTCAAGACCCTGTCCATCATCGACCGCGCGCTCGCGATGGTCAAGAAGCGCTTCGGCAAGGACATCGACATCGAGGCCATCCCCATCGACGACCCCGCCGTCTACGACCTCTACGCCCGCGGCGACACCAAGAGCATCTTCCAGTTCGAATCCGGCGGCATGAAGGAGTGGCTGATCCGCCTGCATCCCGAGCGTTTCGAGGACCTGATCGCTATGAACGCCCTCTACCGTCCGGGCCCGATGGACTACATCCCGGACTTCGTGGCCGGCAAGAACGACCCGTCCAAGATCCACTACGACCTCCCGGAGATGGAGGAGCTGCTGAAGGAGACCTACGGCGTCACGGTGTACCAGGAGCAGGTCATGCGCCTGTCGCAGAAGCTCGCGGGCTTCTCCAAGGGCAAGGCCGACAAGCTCCGCAAGGCCATGGGCAAGAAGCAGAAGGCCGTGCTGGATTCGCTCAAGGAGACCTTCATGAAGGGCGCCATCGCCAACGGCCACCCGGAGCCCGTCCTGCAGAAGATCTGGTCGGACTGGGAGGCTTTCGCCAAATACGCGTTCAACAAGTCGCACGCCACCTGCTACGCCTGGGTGAGCTACCAGACCGCCTGGATCAAGGCCCACTATCCGTCCGAATTCCAGGCCTCCAACCTCACGCAGAACATCTCCAACATGGACGAGATGAAGGAGATCATGGCAGACTGCCGCAAGGCCGGCATCAAGGTGCTCAGCCCCGATGTCAACGAATCCGACGCCCAGTTCTCCGTCAACAAGAACGGCGACATCCGCTACGGCCTCGGCGGCCTCAAGGGCTTCGGCGAGAACGTCGTGGAAGCCATCATCAAGGACCGCACCGAGCACGGCCTCTACAGCGACCTGTTCGACTTCGTGGAGCGCATGGCCGAGATGATCAACCGCCGCGTCTTCGAGACGCTCGTCTGCTCGGGCGCCTTCGACTCGTTCGGCTACAAGCGCTCGCAGTTCTTCCTGCCCTGCAAGAACGGCGAGCTGTTCATCGACGAAGCCGTCAAATATGCGGGCCTCTACCGCAACGACACGCTGGATTCCGCCAACTCGCTCTTCGGCGAGGTGGAGGAGCTCAAGCCCGTGCGGCCGGAGATCCCGACTTCCTCGGACGAGGAGGACATCCTCGCGATGCTGCAGCAGGAGAAGGAATACGTGGGCATGTATCTGTCCGCGCATCCGCTCGACCGCTATCGCTTTGAAATAGAGACATTTACAGACTGCAAGCTCTCGCAGCTGCAGGAGCGCATCGACGAATGCGAGACGGCCGACAAGGCCGGCAAGGCCGCCGTCGCGGGCATCGTCACGGACGTCAAGACGCTGACCACGCGCACCGGCACGCCGGGTGCCCGCGTGGTGATGGAGGACTTCGACGGCACGTTCGAATTCGCCCTCTTCGGCAAGGACTACGAAGCCTGGCTGCCCTATATGCAGCCGCACGCGCAGCTCTATATCGAGGGCGAGATCGCGGCGCGCTATTTCGTCAAGCCCGAAGACCGGGCGCAGGGCAAGCGCGCGCCCTACGGCTTCAAGATCAAGAAAGTCACGCTGCTGGG
>LUZH01000227.1:0-443 GCA_001602885.1 Bacteroidales bacterium Bact_16
CCCACGACGATGGCGATGTGGTAGGGCGGGCAGGCCGCCGTGCCCAGCGAGCGCATCTTCTCCACGAGGAAGGGCACCAGCGTGCCCGGGTTCTGGATGCGGGCCTTGGTCTCCTGATAGAGGTAGGTCTTGTTGGCGGAGCCGCCGCCCTTGGTCACGCACAGGAAGCGGTATTCGGCGCCCTCGGCGGCCTCGATGTCGATCTGGGCCGGGAGGTTGCACTTGGTGTTGACTTCTTTGTACATGTCCAGCGGGGCGTTCTGGCTGTAGCGGAGGTTCTCCTCCGTGTAGGTCTTGAAGACGCCGAGGCTCAGGGCTTCCTCGTCGCAGAAGCCGGTCCAGACCTGCTGGCCTTTCTCGCCGTGGATGATGGCGGTGCCGGTGTCCTGGCAGAGCGGGAGCTTGCCCTTGGCGGCGACCTCCGCGTTGCGCAGGAAGGTCAG
>LUZH01000227.1:457-1552 GCA_001602885.1 Bacteroidales bacterium Bact_16
TCGCGGAGGATCTTGGCGACCTGCTCGTTGTGGGAGCGGCGCAGCAGGAAGCTCACGTCGCGGAAGGCCTGGTTGGCCATCACGGTGAGGCCCTCTTTCTTGATCTTGAGGATCTTGTGGCCCTCGAAGTCGGCCGTGGAGACATATTGCTCGGAGCCGGGGATCTTGTAGTATTCAGTCTGGTCTTCGCCCAGCTGGAACATCGGTGCGTATTTGAAATCAGGCATTATTAGGGTGTTTTTTTATTTATTAGAATGCGAGGACGGCGCGGACGTACCAGGGATTGCTCGTGAATCCGAAAGACGCTGAGGTTTCGGTGAAATCCACGCGGGCGCCTTCCTCACATATATAGCGATCAGACATCAGGATGCCTCCGGCGTTGTCCAACGCCGACTGAAGGCCACTGCAATCGATGGAACCGCTGGGAGAGTCGGTGTATGTCCAGCTGCTGCCGCATCCGATGAAAAGATACTGCCAGTCCTTGCGCGACGGCAATCTCCAGGTGCCGTCCGGGACGGCGTCCTTTGCGGCACAAGCCGCTGTAGCCGCACTCAATTCCATTTTCGCCTTGCCATTCTCGTCATCCAGAGCGACGGCAACGCCATGCGTGCAGTCCGATTCATCCCCGACATAGCCGATCATGGCCACGCCGGAGGTGCCGAAGGTCGTTGCTATGTCGGCATTCGGATAGATGTTACCGTCGGCACCGACCAACTGGCCGATATCGTCTGCCACGGCGTTTGTGATGGCTGCCGACGTCAGTTCGAGACCGGTGGAGGTGTACGTAGTGCCGGAAGCCAGCGAGACGCTCACCGCCGTCTTGCGATAGACACCCAGGTCGGTCTGGGCAATGACGCTGACGGGCTGGCCATTGATGATGTCGCCGTACATGGCCACATAGATGTTGTCCAGCGACGTGGGGGTGACAGCGTACGTAAAGCTGTTGGCGGGGAAGTTGACGACGAGTTTCGTGACGGCGCTGGTGATGTCGTCCGTGCCGTCGGTGAATGAGAACTTCCAGATGCACATGGCAGGCATCATCGTCACGTCAGGCAGGGTGACTTCCGAATCGAAGACGAACATCGTCTCCGTGCC
>LUZH01000228.1 GCA_001602885.1 Bacteroidales bacterium Bact_16
TCTACGCCCTCCAGGCGCAGGTCTGCGGCTACCGGCAGCGCTTCTTCACCCTCCCCACCCCGCTCGTGCGCCTCGCCGGCAGGCTCGGCGACCTCCTCGCGCGGCTCGGGCTCCGCACGCTGCTCCGTACCCACAACACCGACCAGCTCCTGGTCGGCGAGTGGTACGACGCCTCCCGCGCCCGCCGCGAGCTCGCCTTCCCCGCCACCCCAGTCGCCGACGCCATCCGCGACTTCTTCGCCTGGCGCGCCTCCGCCTCTTCCACCTCTTCCTCCTCCGGCACCTCCACCTCTTCTTCCTCCACCCGGCGCTAATCCTATCGCCCCCCGGAGCCACAAGTGCGGAAGACGTCCCAAATTCTTGCAGGTTAACCGCAAAAACGGCCTTTTTTGCGGAAGACGTCCCAGTTTTTGGGACGTCTTCCGCACCTGCCTCCCTATTCGCTGTCCAGCAAGCGCGCCGCTTCGGCGTAAGTGAGACCGCAGACGCGGGCGATCTGGTTGGCGTCGGCGCTGAAGCGGAAACGGATCTGGCGGACGAATTCCGCCTTCTCGCCGGGTTGCAGCTCCAGGAAAGAATCTTTCTGGAACAGACTGAGGCACAAATCCCGCATCGAAGCCAGGATGGTCTGGTCCCGGAAGGCCGGCAAGCGGTCGCCGTCCACCTCGATCCGCTTTCGGGCTTTGGAAGAACTGTGCAGGAAATAGTTCAGACGACGGGGTGAGCGGAAAAGCAGCTCCACCGTCCGGACATCCACATACTGTCCGGGAGTGATGTACCCGTCTTCAGACAGGGTCCATGTCTTCGGAAGTATATTGCAGGCGCTATGCAGCAGCCGTTCCCGGGCCCGGTCGGAGAGTGCTCCCAGGGGTGTGCCTCCGGGCTTGGTAGAGGTGAAAAAAGCATTCCCTGTCCCCCAGGGATATTGGCTTGGATGCGAGCAGATGTTGGCCGCCACACAGTTCATCTGTACATAGGCGACAGCCCGCTCGACAGCCTCGTCCTCGTCGGGTATCAGCTTGACATCCAATCCATTCCGACGCAGGAATTCGGCTATGCCATATTTCTTTCTATAATAGATGGCGTAGCGGTGTTTGAACTGGTTGACGAAGTGGACGACGTCCTTCCGCCGGCCGCGCAGCACGAGGTGTACGTGGTTGGACATCAGGATGAAGGCCAGGACGATGACTTCCGGGCAGCAGGCGGCCTGGATGGCGAGATAGTTCATGGCGACCTTGAAGTCTTCTTCGTCGCGGAACCAGAGACCGTCCTCGAGGTGGGCGGTCGTGAGCAGATAGATCTTTTTCATAGTTTTCAAAGTGTTTAGTTCCCTAAAGATAGTGCTATATTTGCATAAACGAAAATCAGATGAACAGTTTGCTGGAGGAAATGCACAGGAATGCCGATCCGGGGCAGGTGGCGGGGCTGGCCCGCTTCTTTAAGACCGGGCCGGGCCAGTATGGCGAAGGGGACAAGTTCCTGGGAATCAAGGTGCCCGTGACGCGCGAGGTAGTCAAAGGCTGCTGGCGCGAAGTCGGCTTCGCAGAGCTGGAGGAGTGCCTGGCCAGCGAGTTCCACGAAGTGCGGCTGGCGGGCCTGCTGGCCCTGGTCCAGCTCTTCGCGCACGCGAAGAAGGACCAGGCCCTGCGCCGCCGCTGCGTGGATTTCTACCTTTCGCATACCGACCGGATCAACAACTGGGACCTCGTGGACCTGTCCTGCTACCCGCTGCTGGGCGAGTGGCTGTTGGACAAGGACCGCACGCTGCTCTACGACCTCGCCCGCTGCGGCAGGACGCTCTGGGAGCAGCGCATTGGCATCGTGAGCACGATGACGCTGATCCGCCACGGGCAGCTGGAAGACACCTTTGCCATCGCGGACATCCTCCTGCACCATCCGCACGACCTCATCCACAAGGCGGTCGGCTGGCTGCTGCGGGAGGCCGGCAAGCGCGACAAGGCCGCGCTCGTGGCCTTCCTCGCGCCCCGCTACCGCTCAATGCCGCGCACCATGCTGCGCTATGCCATCGAGAAATTCCCCGAAGCAGAACGCAAATCCTACCTGGACGGCCATGCCCACTGAGAAGCATCCTTTCGAACCTTTCCTGCCGGGAAACGCCCGCATCCTCTTCCTGGGCAGCTTCCCGCCCCAGCCCCACCGCTGGAGCATGCCGTTCTACTACCCGAACTGGATCAATGACTTCTGGCGCGTCCTGGGCCTGATCCATTTCTCCGACAAGGACCATTTCTGCCTGCCCGGCGAGAAGCGCTTCGACGAACGCGCCATCCGCGCCTTCTGCGCCGACGCCGGCCTGGCCTTCTACGACACCGCCTGCGAGGTGCGGCGGCTGAAGGACAATGCCTCCGACGCCTTCCTGCAGGTCGTCACGCCCACCGATATCCCCGCGCTGCTGCGGCGGATCCCCCTTTGCGGGACGCTTGTCACCACCGGGCAGAAGGCGACCGAAGTCATCGCGGAGACCTTCGGCTGCGGGATTCCGCCTGTCGGCGGGCACATCGACCTGCCCGTCGGAGACCGTACCCTCCGCTTCTGGCGCATGCCTTCGACGTCCCGCGCCTATCCGCTGCCGCTGGCGCAGAAGGCGGAAATCTACCGGCGGCTCTTCACCGAAGCGTGAAGCAGGTGCGGAAGACGTCCCAAAAACTGGGACGTCTTCCGCAAAAAAGGCCGTTTTTGCGGTTAACCTGCTAAAATTCGGGACGTCTTCCGCAGTACTATTGACCCAATAGGAAAAACAGCGGGGTTCAAGCACCGAGCGTGAGGCTGTGGTCGATGCAGGCGGGGTATTCCTCGGGATAATGGGTGACCATCAGGAGGGTCTTGCCGGGAGCGCCGCAGAAACGGTCCAGCAGGGCCTTGACGCGCAGGCGCTGCGCCTCGTCAAGGCCGTGGAGCGGCTCGTCCAGGACGTAGAGCGGCGGATCCTTGACGAAGGCGCGCGCCACCAGGCAGAGGCGCTGCTCGCCGCTGGAGAGCCGCAGGAAGGGCCGTTCGGCGAGCTCCGCGATGCCGAATTCGGCCATCCAGCGGCGCGCGCAGGCGTATTGCTCCGCGGAGGGATGGCGGTAGAGCCCCTCCGTGTCGAAGAGCCCGCTGGTGACGATGTCCAGCGCGGGCGCGTCCACCTGGAAGGCCCGGTGCAGCTCGGGGCTCACGAAACCGATATTCTTCTTGATGTCCCAGATCGTCTCGCCCGAGCCGCGCGGGCGGCCGAAGAGCTCGATGTCGCAGGCATAAGCCTTGGGGTTGTCGGCGCAGACCAGGCTCAGCAGCGTGCTCTTGCCGCTGCCGTTGGCGCCGGTCAGCGCCCAGTGCTCGCCG
>LUZH01000229.1 GCA_001602885.1 Bacteroidales bacterium Bact_16
CGCGCGGCCCAGACGGCCAGCGGGATGGCGATGACGCAGGCGATGCCCGCCAGCACCATATAGCTCTTCACGTTGCGCCAGGTCTCCCCCGTCACATCCGCGCCGAAGACCTTGCGGACGGCGATCTGCTTCGTATTTTCGCCTGCATAGTAGGCGCTCATCGCCAGCAGGCCGAGCAGCGCGATCAGCACGGAGAGCACCGCGAACAGTTCCAACAGGCGCATCGTCCGGCGGACGGGCTCCAGCTGTCCATGGTAAAGGTCGCGAAGGAAACCATGCTTCCACGGCGCCTCATAGACGCCATACTGCTCAAGGCGGTATTCCTCGTAGGCTTTCAGGATCTGTCGGTCATAGTCCGGATCCTCGCCCACCGTGGCGATCAGCAGGTTGTGCGCGAAGAACATGTCCTTCGGGTCGTTCACGAGCACGGCGCCGTTGCGCGTCTTCATATGGTCGTCGGAAGCCGCTTCCGCCGGGAAATCCCGGACGACGCCGCCGATGTACTCGATCCGCGCCCCGTTGAGTCCGAACATCCGCGGGAAGACCGTCGTCGTGTCGGACAGGTGGGCGGCCTGGTAGACCGTCTCGTCCACCCAGACGGAGTGCATGAGCGGATGGTTGAAGTTCTCCACCTCCTCCAGACCCAGCAGTCTGAAATAGGTGGTGTCGGCCAGGATGCACGGGATCATGATCGTGGTCCCGTCAGGCAGCGAGAGCTGCTGCGACATGTTGATGGAACCGGGGATGTTGCGTCCCACACCAACCTCCGTCACGAAGGGAAGCTTCTCCACCTTGTCCTTGAGCAGCCGCATCTGGTCGTAGGTCGTCGCATAATAATCGAGATAATAGCGGTTCTCCACCTGCGAATGGGTGGGACGGTCCTGCATGTGCCGCATCTGCACCTCCATCACGAAAGACATCGCGATCAGGAACACGGCCAGGGCGTTCTGGGCGACGATGAACACCTTGCTGAAGACCATCTTGCTCTTGCGGCGCAGCGTGCCCTTGATCACGTCGATCGGCTCGTAGCGGGAAGCCGCCCAGGCCGGAAGCAGGCCGCAGAACGCGCCCAGCACAAGGACCGCAACCACGTAGGCAACGAGGTAGCCGGCCGTCAGCAGGACGCGCATCTGCACGGATGTCTGGATGTCCAGCACGCCCCCCGCGGCCAGCAGGCCGTTCATCATCGGGGTCAGCAGGCGGGCAAGCACCAGCGCCACGGCGAAGCACAGCGCCGTGAAGGCGACCGATTCGCCAATGTATTTCCAGAGGATGCCACTCCGGTCGGAGCCCAGCAGGCGGCGCGTCGCCATCTCCTTGGACCGTTTCCCGCCCAGCGCGAAGCTGAGGTTGATATAGTTGAAGATGGCGGACAGCAGGAGCAGCAGCACGACGACGGTCATCAGGCGGACCATCTGCCGGTTGCCGGTCTTGAGGACGCCGTTGCCCCGGAAACCTTCGTTCCAGAAGATCTCGTCGATGCGCTTCGGATGCCAGCTCTTGGGCGTGTCTTTCCAGTTCGGCGTGTAATTCTTGACCATGAGCGCATCGACCTTGGCGTCGCTCTCCTCCCGGGACACGCCCGCGCTGACGCGGTACAAGGTCTGATAGCTGCCGATGCTGCTGAAATCCCTGTCGTCATGCACCCGGCCGGCCTCGACGTGCGTCAGCAGGTCGACCTGGGACAGGATGCTCTCCCGGAAGTCCTGGACGATGCCGACGATCTGGCCGGGATGGTCCCCGACCACGATCGGCTGGCCGACCAGGTCCGCGAGTTCCTTGTCGAAACGGTCGGCGAGCATCCGCGCCATCGACTCGCTGAGGACGACGTCGTCCTTGCTCCGGAACGAAGCGGGCGTCCCTTCCAGCCAGCGGAGATAGGAGAACATCTCGAAGAACTCCGGGTCGACGCCCATCCGCATATTATCGACGCCGCCGACCTTCTCCCCCTCGAACTCGATGACCGAAGTCTGCTGGGCATGGAAACGGGTGGCGAGCTCCACTTCCGGGACGTTCATGTCGAGTTCTTCTTTGTCCCAGAAGCCCACGCCGAAGTTGTTCTCGGTGCAGAGGCCGTAGATCCGGTTCCAGTCC
>LUZH01000230.1 GCA_001602885.1 Bacteroidales bacterium Bact_16
AGATGGAAGAGTCCGGCCTGTGGCAGAAGAAGCAGCAGTCTCCGGCCTGCTACCTCGACGGCAAGTGGGCTTATGAGTTCACCTCCATCTCCGAGTACTACGGACAGGGCAAGGACCTCGGCCGAAAGAAGGCCACGAACGACTTCACCCTCCTCCGCTTCGCCGACGTGCTCTTGATGCACGCCGAGCTCACCGACGGCAAGGTCATCTACAACGGCATGGACGGTATGAACGCTGTCCGCAACCGCGCCAAGCTCCCGACGATTCCCTACTCCCTCGACGCCCTCCGCATCGAGCGCCGCCACGAGATGCCTTTCGAGGCCATCCGCTGGGGTGACATGCGCCGCTACGGCAAGGAGTACTGCATCGCCGCCCTGGAGAGCCAGCTCAACCAGGAGATCTGGAACAACGGCGTCAAGACCGTGATGAAAGACCAGGGCGCCGGCTACCGCGCCCGCTACGAGGCCACCTACGGCTTCCGTCCTTATCCGCAGACTGAGATCAGCCTCTCCAACGGAGTGCTGACCCAGCGCCCGGGTTGGGATGCTTCCTCCGCCCTCTTCACCAGTTGGAAATAAACAGTTGGATTGGTTTAATTATATTTTTGGTTAGCAACGCAGGAGCCGGCCCCTCGGGACCGGCTCCTGTCAATTTTATGCGGACCGCGGCCTAGCGGGCGGCGGGACGCTCCGGGGCCACGGGATGCTCGCTGTCGAGCTGCTGCACCCAGGCGCGGAAGTCGTTCCAGTCGTAGTAGGGACCGGAGACCGGGGTGAGCTGCGGCAGGGAGACTTCCCAACCGTTGCGCAGGAGCTTGAAGAGGATGCGCGCGTCGCGCTTCGAGCGGTAGAGGACGAACTGGAGGTTGGCCGCCATCGGCGTGTCGTAGTCCTGGAACCAGTATTTGACCTCGTCGGCCGTCTCGGGCTGGAAGCCGCTGCCGTTGATGTTGAGCAGCGGGCAGAGGGCGTTGAACACGGTGTCGTGGCCGAAGCGCAGGTGGGCCTTGCAGGGGCCGCCGGCGATGGCTTCGTCCGCGCCCGCGACGATGTCCAGCAGGAGCGGGATCTGCTGGTAGCGGCCGCCGGCGTGGTCAACGTACGCGACGTAGTTGTCGACCTCCCACAGGGTCAACTGCTCCTCCGGGGTGAAGATGTCTTCCAGGAAATCTTCAGCGCAGTAGTTGTGGTAGCCGCTTTTCACGGAGAAGAGCATCGAGACGAATTTCGAGCGGCCGCCCCGCTCCTCCAGGAAGCCGCGGTCGGTGAAGAGGCGGTCCAGGATGCTGTCATAGTCGACGATGCGGGCGGTGAAGGAGGCCGGGGATTCCGGGATCAGGACGCGTCCGCTGCGGCGGATCCGGATCTGCGCCGGGGCGCTGGTCGCGTTGACGACCGGCATGTTGGTATGCAGGGAGTTGACCTCGATGTCCAGCTCCGGCGCGCACTTCTGCAGGCTCACGCAGAAGGCGCCCATGCTGACGATGGCGCGCTGCGAGGTGGACGCGCGCGCAGACACTTTGCCGCCTTGGGCGAACACCTCCGGGAAACTGGCCGCCATGATGCGGGCGATCTCGGTGTGCTGCTCGCGGCCCAGCTCCACCAGGTCGCCGGT
>LUZH01000231.1 GCA_001602885.1 Bacteroidales bacterium Bact_16
CAGCCATGTAAACCTTGGGGGAAGGATAGTAACCGGTGTCGATGCCGGAGGACCAGCTGTAGTTCATGGCGCCCGTACCGACCTCGGGATCCATACCGTCATATCCGGTGATGGTGATGAGGTTCTGTCCGGTCACGAAGATGCGGAACGACTGGAACGGGAGCTTCTTGAAGGCCTTCTTGAGGTCATATCCGAGGGTGATGTTGCGGATCTTGACGTAGTCGGCGTTCTGGGCCCAGATGTCGCTGTTGTAGCCGTTGCACTTGAAGTTGTTGTGCGAACCGTCGGAGAAGCGCGGGAACTTGTTGGTGCTGCCTTCGCCCGTCCACAGACGGTTGACGAAGTTGTTGGTGAAGCCTTCCAGGTCCTGGAGGGCGAACTGGCGGTAGCTCTGCATCACCTGCTGGCCGAAAGCGCCGGAACCGTTGATGCTGAAGTCGATGCCCTTCCACTGCAGGCTGAGGTTGAAGCCCATCGTGAAGTCCGGGTGCGGGTTACCGATCTCGACGCAGTCGAGCTCGTCGTACTTGCCGTCGCCGTTCTGGTCGATCCAGATCACGTCGCCCGGCTGGGCCTGTTCGTAACCGTTCATGAAGGAATAGCCCTTGGCCTTGTACTCGTCGATCTGGGCCTGGTTCTGGAAGATGCCCTCGCTGGCGATACCGATGAAGTAACCGATCGGCTTGCCCGGCTCGGCACGGAAACCGTCTCCGTTGCGGACGTTCTCGGTGAGGATCTTCGCGTCACCGTGGATGATACCGTCGCTGCTGTTGATGTAGAGGACGGTGTTCTTGTTGTAGGAACCGTTGATGCCGACGCTGTAGCGGAGGTCGCCGATGTTGTCGTTCCAGGTGAAGCTGAGCTCGACGCCGGAGTTGCGGACGGCACCGCCGTTGATGGAGGAGGCGTTGGCACCCTGGATAAGCATCACCGGCGGGGTGACCAGCCAGTCCTTGGTGTCCTTGATGTACCAGTCGAAGATGACGCCCAGGCGGCTCTTGAAGAAGCGGGAATCGAAGCCGATGGCGGTCTGCTCGGAAGTCTCCCAGGTGAGGTCGGGACGGGCGTAGTTGTCAGGATAGGCAGCCACGACAGGCGTCGTCTGGTCGTAGGAGAAGTTGTAGAAACCACCCAGCGTGATCGTACTGTTGTACTGGAAGTTGTCGATGCGGCAGTTGCCGTTCTGTCCCCAGCTTCCGCGGATCTTGAAGTAGTTGAGCCAGCTCTTGGTGCCGCGCATCCAGGGTTCGGAGGAAATGATCCAGCCGGCGGAAATGGACGGGAAGTAACCCCATCTGTAACCCTTGGCGAAGTTGCAGGAACCGTCGGCGCGGAGGATGGCCGTCACCATATATTTGTCTTTGTAGCTGTAGTTCACACGGCCGAAGGCGGAGACGATGTCGTTGTAGGGGACCGTGTTGCTGCCGCCCATGCTGGCGTGCTCGTCGCTCGTGACAGCGCCTTCGACGGAGCCGAGGTTGGCGGAGTTCCAGGTGCCGAACTTGGTGGAAGAACGGGTGCCGTTGA
>LUZH01000232.1 GCA_001602885.1 Bacteroidales bacterium Bact_16
CGCGCTGTGTTTCGCTCCGGCCGTGTCGGTCGTGCTGGTCTATCTGCTGGTCCTGTTCGCTTCCGGCGCCATTTACGCGCAGTGCGAGTCCCTGACGCTGCTCTGCCTGGACGGGCTGCCCGCGCGGCAGTTCCTGCGCAGGAAGATCTGGCGGCAGATCCGGTTCTGGGCTGTCCCGGTCCTGTCGGTCCTGGCCCTTTATGCCGTCTTCAACGGGGAGACGGCCTACTATGCCCTGATCCCGGTGGCCCTCTGCCCGCTTCAGATCACCGCCTCCGTCTGCGCCAAATACAGGTCCTACGTCCCCAACCGGCCGTTTGAGGGGACGGCCGTGCAGGCCATCGGCATGCTGGGATTCATCATCCCGTTCCTCCTGCCTGTCTCCATCATCCTGACCGTCATATATTACACCGATGCCGTCCGGCACCTGAAGACTTTCCTATATGCTTACGATCGATAATCTGTCCGTCTCCTACGGGACGCATACCGTCCTCTCCCAGCTCGACCTCTCCCTGAAGAGCGGCGGGATCTACGGCATCGTCGGATACAACGGTGCCGGCAAGACCACCTTGCTGAACGCCATCTACGGGATCCCCGCGCAGCAGGACTGCATCCGCTTTGACGGGGCACCGCTTTCCAGAAAGGACATCGCCTACCTGGAGACGGAGTCCTTCTTCTATTCGCGGATCACCGGACGGGACTACCTCAAACTGTTCCAGGCGCGCAGCGGCGGCTTCGACTTCGAGACGCTGAGCTCGGTCTTCAACGTGCCGCTGGACCATTTCGTCGATTCCTACAGCACGGGGATGAAGAAGAAACTGGCGCTGACCGGCATCCTGGCGCTGGACCGCAAGGTCCTCCTGCTGGACGAGCCCTTCAACGGGCTGGACCTGGAGTCGGTCTCGGTCCTCCAGCTGGCCCTGCGCAAACTCAGCGCCGCCGGCAGGCTGGTGGTCGTCACCTCCCACATCCTCGAGTCCCTCTCGCCGCTCTGCGACGCGATCCACCTCCTGCAGGACGGGCGGATCTACAAATCCTATCACCCCATCGAATACCCCCTGCTCGCCGACAAGCTGCGCGCGGACACCGCCGCCAAGTACGACGCCGCCCTCTCCCGCGTCTTCGCGGAATAGGCCCTTCCCCCCGCCATCTCCCGCTTGCCCTCCGCCGGTCCCCGCCTTCCCCTGCTTGTTTAAAAACACCAGGGGAGCGCACCCCCTCTGCAGGGCGGTCTGGGGCAGGTTGGCTCTCTTAATCTGCGCCTGGGGGCGAGGTTAAGAGAGCGGACCCCCATCCCAGGCCCCTGCAGGGCACATCCGCTCCGCCAGTGATTTTGATTAAGAAGTACTCCGCGGCATGTTGCTTGCTCATGGAATCAGAGAGACATCCTTCCAATGTATGAATAGAACACTTCTTCTCCTTGCTCTTTTCTTTGCTCAGCCGCTCTGCGCACAGGTCTGTTATCGCTTTGTGGATGAGACTGGAGGCGTCCCGTCAGCTTTCGTCTTTGTGAATGACGTGTTTGCGTCAGCGACGGGCGAGGACGGGCATGTTGTTTTAAGCAGTCTCCGCAGGGGAGATACCATCCGCGTGACGCATCTTGCCTATGCCCCCAAAGAGTTTGTGCTTTCTGCGGATCCGCGAGATACGACCATCGTTCTGACTC
>LUZH01000233.1 GCA_001602885.1 Bacteroidales bacterium Bact_16
CCACTGGCATAAATCTTGCTAAATTGGCCGTCCAGTACGCCGATGGCGTCATTCTCGGTGCAGAGAAGGTCGAGCCGGAGATTGTGGCACACTGCAAGGCGCTCGGGCTCCCGATCCTTCCCTTCGACCGCAAGGCCCTGGAGGATGGCAGCTACATGGATGCGTACTGCAGTTTTTACGATGAACTTTAAGATGAAGACAAGATTTCTCGTCCTGGCGGCAGCTGCGTGTTGCTGCCTTTCCTGCGTGGAGACGGACAAGACCCTCGGCGGCAGTTTCGTCCCCGTCACGGAGACGTACACTTTCCATACGGTCGAGATTCCCCTCGAAGGCATCTCCATGCAGATGGCCGACAACCTGTCCGGCTATTCCAACGCCCGCGTCACCATCGGTTCCGTCCGGGAGCCGGAGTTCGGCCTGACCACGCGCAGCAGCGCGGTCTCGCTGGTCCCGCTCTTCCTGGATGAGCTCAATCTGGGTGAGAATCCGGTTTTCAAGCGTTTCCATTTCGCCATCGCGCGGGATACGACTTGCGTGATCGATCCCTCGCAGCTGAACATCCTGCAGAACGTCCACGTCTACGAACTGGCCGAGCCCCTCGATCCGTCCAAGGACTACGACTGCAACCGACCCATCGCGCACGGGACGCAGAGCATCGTCAAGGGCACGCCCGTCTTCAACGGCACCGACTCCCTGTCGTTCGACTTCACCCCGGAGTTCGGCAAGCGTTTCCTCCAGCTCACGAAGGACGACCTCAAGGACATCGATTCCTATCTGAAGAAGATGCCGGGCATCTATCTGGAGACCGACGAGCCGGCCGGCGACGGCGGCCGTATCGACATGTTCAAGGTCCAGATGGGCTACGACAAGAATGCCGGCATGATCATGGGCAATTACGCGACGCTGTACTACTCTGCCGAGTTCAACGGCGTGCGCAAGGATACGTCCCTCAACTTCTATTACGGCGCCACGGATTTCTTCAAGCTCGACTCCCTGTTCGAGGCTTATTCCGGCACCTTCCCGCAATATGCCCTCAACTACACCGGCCAGCAGACCCGTGACCGGGTCGGCGACGCCGGCGACAAGGTCTGGGTCGAGGGTGGCGGCGGCCTCAAGCCCGTCATCTCCTCCCGGGTCCTCAGGCGTCAGGTTGAGGAGGCCATCGCCCAGGTCGGCGGCGACCCGCGCGAGGCCGTCATCAACAAGGCCTCCCTGGTGTTCCCCTTCGACCTGCCGGAGGATCTCGAAGACCTGGACCGCATGCCGGTCCGGCTCTCTCCCACCTGCCGCTTTGCCGGCGACGAAAAGACGGGCGCGACCTACATGGGCCTGACCGACGCCAGCTCGAGCGACGAGAACCAGGGCGACGTGGACCGTTCGCTTCTGTGCTACGCCCCTGACATCACCTACCACATGCAGGAGATCCTCAAGATCGACGAAAGCGCGGAGGATAAGCCCCAGACGAAGAATTTCAAGGCCGGCAACTACGACATCTGGCTGCTGGTCAACGCCAATGAGAAGCAGACCAAGGTCACGTCCGCCAGCAAGGAGCAGCAGGAGATGATGAATTATCTGGCCTACCAGAGCTATTATAACGGCATGTACGGCGGTTATGGCGGCTACGGCGGCTATGGCGGATATGGTGGCTACGGCGGCTACGGCTATGGCAGCTACTACAACAATTATCTGACTTATGCGATGATGGCGCAGCAGCTCAGCCAGGCCCAGACGTCCACGTCCACCGTCGTCAAGCTGGACATCGACCGCTTCTACTGCACCGCGCTCCGCGGCCCGCAGGGAGGTGGCAAGGTCCCGACCCTCCGCCTGACCTTCGCCCTGCCCAACAAAGAATAACCGGACGGACTCCGTCACGCACTTTAGCGCCCTGCTTCCCGAGCGGGGCGTTTTTTTGTTGCATTTTAGCCCTGTCGCGCCGCGGTCGAAAATGCATGAAAAAACTTTTTCCCGAAGTCTGTAAGTTGTTGAAGTGTCCGAAGTTGAGTATATAGATTCCGTGTCGAAAAAGTTTGAAATATTTTGGAAAATATGATGTTATTTCAATATTTTTTACTAAATTTGCAGTCCCAAAAAATGGCTTCACACCGCGTAAGGAGCTGATTTTCAGGGACTTTAGTTGAAAATTATTTTAAAAGTAATACTGAGATGTTACAACCTAAGAGAACAAAGTTTAGAAGGGAACAGAAAAATCGCATGAAGGGCAACGCCCAGCGTGGCAACCAGCTCGCTTTCGGCTCCTTCG
>LUZH01000234.1 GCA_001602885.1 Bacteroidales bacterium Bact_16
ACATTTCGCCGAAGGCGGTCGAAGTGAACGGCGCCAACCAGTTCGAGATCAAGGCGGCCGTCAAGGTGAGCGGCGACAAGATGATCCGCTCCGGCTACAGCGCCAACGCGGAGCTCGTCCTGGAGTCCGCGAGCCAGGTCCTCTCCATCCCGGAGAGCGCCCTTGAGTTCATCAAGGACAGCACCTACGTCTACCGGAAGAATGCTGACGGCACCTACGAGCGCGTCAAGGTCGAGACCGGCATGAGCGACGGCGTCAACATCGAGATCAAAGACGGTCTGAACCAGGGCGACAAGCTCCGCGGACCGCGTATCCTCAAAGAAGAAACGAAATAACACACTGCTATGAAACGCTTCCTGATCATCGCAGCCTGCCTCGGCGCAGGCGTTGCGGCCCAGGCGCAGCAGGGCCCCTGGAGCCTCTCGCAGTGCATCGACTATGCACTCGAACACAACCTGTCGGTCAAGCAGAGCGCGCTGGCCGTGGAGCAGCGCGAAGTGGACCTGAGCACGGCGAAGGGCAGGCGCCTGCCAGGTTTCACCGCCTCCGCTTCGGAGAACTTGTCGTTCGGCCGCGGCCTGACGGAGGACAACACGTATTCCGACAACACGAATACGTCCTCGACCAGCTTCACCATCGGCGGTGAAATCCCCATCTTCCAGGGATTCGACATCACGAACGGCATCAAGATCAGCAAACTGAACCTGGCCGCGGCGACCGCCGACCTGGAGAAGGCCCGCGACGACATCCGCGTGGCCGTGGCGCAGGCCTACGTGCAGATCCTCTACAACCGGGAGCTGCTGCGCGTGGCCGCGGAACAGGTCTCCCACGACGGCCAGTTGCTCGAGCAGGTCCGCGAGCGCAGGCTGGCCGGCCTGGTCAGCGACGCGGAAGTCTCCGCGCAGCAGGCCACCCTGGCCCAGAGCCGCCAGTCGCAGATCCAGGCCGAAGGCAACCTGCGCATGGCCCTGCTGGAGCTCACGCAGCTGCTGGAGCTCCCTTCCCCGGAGGGATTCGACATCGTGGTCCCGGAAGTCGGCGACCCGTCCCGCACGCTGCTGATGCGGCCGGAGTCCATCTATGAGGAGGCTGTCGCCGTGAAACCGGTCGTGGAAGCCGCCCGGCTCAATGCGGATGCGGCCGCGCTGGGCGTCGACCGCGCCAAGGGCGCCTACCTGCCCCGCCTCTCCCTCAACGGCGGCATCGGCTCCAACTACTACACCAACTCTAACTCGCCGGTCCCGCTCCCGAACTTCGGCACACAGATGAAGAAGAATTTCAGCCAGTCGCTGGGCCTCTCGCTGAGCATCCCCATCTTCCAGCGCTTCTCGGCCCGCAACGGCGTCCGCACGGCCGAGATCAGCCTCAAGAGCCAGCAGATCCAGCTCGAGAACGTCAAGAAGGCGCTCTACAAGGAGATCCAGCAGGCGTACTACAACGCCGTCACCGCGCAGGCCCGCTATACGGGCAGCCAGGAGGCGGCCGCCAGCGCCCGCCAGCACTACGAGCTGACCGAGGAGAAATACAAGGTCGGCAAGGCCGGCGTGACGGACTACAACGACGCCCGCAACAGCTGGCTCCGCGCCGAGTCCGAGCATATCCAGGCCCGCTACCAGTGCCTGTATCAGGCCAAGATCCTGGACTTCTACCGCGGCGAGCGGCTTGACTTCTAAGGCACTTTTGCTTTTTTGCCCTTCAGTATCTACCTTTGTGTCATGAACAAGATTGCATTAACCATCGCGGGGCTGGCCCTGGGGGCCATCTCCCTGTCCGCCCAGGAGCGTCGCCTGGAAGTCGACATTCCTTCGCTGGACGACTTCAACCGGGTCGAGATTTCCAAATCCAATGGCCAGGTGGAGACGAGTCTGAGCGTCGCTTTCCCGATGTATTTCGGCACGACCGTGCTCACGGACGTCAACTATAAGGGCGCGTGGGCGCTCACCGAGCTCTTCGACAGAGATTTCCTGGAGATGCGTCCGTCCAAGAATTTCGTGTATGCGCTCGACCTTGCGGCGATGCACATCCGCTCCGGCGCCTTCGACGTGTCGATGGGCCTGCGCTGGACCTTCATGGACTTCACGTTCGCCGATCCCGCCTACACCCTCCGCCGGGTGGGCAGCAAGACGTTCCTCCCGAGCGATATCCTCGGGGAGAACGCCGCATACGACTACACCAAGTCCAAGATCCACGCCAGCTATTTCGGCATTCCGCTGCGCCTGAGCCTCAATTACGACAAGGCCACGATCTATGCCGGCGCCAGCATCGAACTGCTGACGGAAGGCTACTCCAAGTACAAGCACCCCAAGAACCGCCAGAACATCCGCGAGGCCTTCAACGACGTCCGGGCCACGGTCGAGGCCGGTTTCTCCTGGAACCGGATCGGCGTGTTCGTGATGTACGGCCTCACGCCGCTCTTCCCGGATTCGCTCAGCGATGCGCGTACCCTTTCCTTCGGCCTGACGCTGGGCATGTAACATGAGCAAGACCGTACTTGTCTCCGGCGGCGCCGGGTTCATCGGCAGCCACGTGACCGTGGAGCTGACCCAGGCCGGCTATGACGTCGTCATCGCCGACAACTTCTCCAATTGCGACGAGACCAACTACAAGGGCGTCTGCGCCATTCTCGGCAAGGAGCTGCCGCTGGTCCGGATGGACTTCTGCGACAAGGCTGCGGTGGACGCGCTTTTCGCGAAGTACCCCATCGACGCGGTCATCCATTTCGCCGCGTTCAAGGCGGTGGGCGAGTCCGTGGACGAGCCGCTCAAGTACTACCGCAACAACCTGCTGTCGTTCATCAACATCCTCGAGGCCGCCCGTGAGAAGGGCGGCTGCAACGTCCTCTTCTCTTCGTCCGCGACGGTCTACGGCCAGACGGAGGAGCTCCCGGTGACGGAGCGCAGCCCGCGCCAGCCCGCCACCTCGCCCTACGGCAACACCAAGACGATGTGCGAGGACATCCTGCGCGACAGCGTGAAGGCCTATCCGGGCGTGCGCGGCATCGCGCTGCGCTATTTCAACCCCATCGGCGCGCATCCGTCCGCGCTGATCGGCGAGCTGCCGCGCGGCGTGCCCAACAACCTGGTGCCGTTCATCACCCAGACCGCCATCGGCAAGCGCGCCTGCCTGTCCGTGTTCGGCAACGACTATCCGACTCCGGACGGGACCTGCCTGCGCGACTTCATCGACATCGTGGACCTGGCCAAGGCGCATGTGTGCGCGGTCACGCGCATGGTGGAGGACCGGATGAAGGAGGAATACGAGATCTTCAACGTCGGCACCGGCCGCCCGGTGTCCGTGCTCGAGCTGATCAACTCCTTCGAGCGCGTCAACGGCGTCAAGCTCAACTGGAAGTTCGCTCCGCGCCGCCCCGGCGACGTGGTGGCCGTCTGGGCCGACCCGACGCTGGCCGAGCAGGAGCTCGGTTGGAAGGCGGAGCGCAGCGTGGACGACACGCTCAAGTCCGCCTGGGCCTGGGAGAAGCATCTCGCCGGCAAATAAGATGTATATCGGCCTCATCAGCGATACCCACGGCGTCTTCTCCGACGGCTTCAGGAAGTTCCTGGAACCGGTGGACGTAATCTGGCACGCCGGCGACTTCGGCGGCGGCATCTCGTTTGTCGACAGCATCGCCGCGTTCAAGCCGCTGGTGGGCGTGAGCGGCAACTGCGACGGCCAGGACATCCGCCGCGAGTATCCGGCTTTCCAGTATCTGGAGGTGCAGGGCCTCAAGGTCCTGATGACCCACATCGGCGGCAGTCCCGGCCACTACGACCTGCGCGCCGCCGCGCTGATTGACCAGTACAAGCCCGACGTGTTCATCTGCGGGCATTCGCACATCCTCAAGGTGATGCAGGACCATCAGCACAAGATGCTGTATATCAATCCCGGCGCCGCCGGCATCCAGGGCTGGCACATCGTGCGGACGGCCCTGCGCTTCAAGATCGAGGCGGGCGAGGTCAAGGACATG
Organism: Bacteroidales bacterium Bact_16; assembly: GCA_001602885.1. The sequence goes on from LUZH01000234.1 coordinate 3,968, forward strand.
GAAGTGTTCGAATTACCGCGGAATTGATTATCTTTATGCCGTATGGCAACGAAGACGAAGACCCTTTTCTACTGCACCGCTGGTGCTGATCGGCGGCGAGCCGGGCATCGGCAAGTCCACGCTCAGCCTGCAGATCCCGCTGAGCTGCCCGGACCTGCGGACGCTCTACGTCACGGGCGAGGAGAGCGCGAAGCAGGTGGGCATGCGCGCCAGGCGCCTGGGCGGCGACGATTCCAACTGCCAGATATTCTGCGAGACGCTGATCGGGACCGTGATCGAGGAGGCCCGGGCGCTGATGCCCGACCTGATGATNNNCCGACACGGTGGAGTCGGCGCCCGGCTCGGTCTCCCAGATCAAGGAGGTGGCCGCCGCGCTGCTGCGCTTCGCCAAGGAGAGCGGCGTGCCCGTGATCCTGATCGGACATATCACCAAGGACGGCTTCATCGCCGGCCCCAAGATCCTCGAGCACATCGTGGACGTGGTCCTGCAGTTCGAGGGCGAGAACCGCGGTT
>LUZH01000235.1 GCA_001602885.1 Bacteroidales bacterium Bact_16
TCGTGCTGAAGGTGGTGGACAAGAAGAAACACCTCGGCCTGGAAGAACCCAACATCAAGTAATTTCCGCACATGGAACGGACGGCCCCGCGCAAAACCGCCTGCTGGATCGCCCTGGCATGTCTCGTCGTACCGATGTTCGCATCGTACTTCTTCGACGACATGTTCTCGACGATCTCCTACCTGTTCGAAGATCCTGCCCGCACGCAGCTGGGCTGGGATGCGGCCGGCTACGGCCTGTATGCCAGCGGCTACTCCGTGCTTTGCGTCTTCGGCGGGCTGGTGGTGTGCGGCATCCTGCTCGACAAGTGGGGCGTCCGGATCACGGGCTCCATCTTCGTGGGGATGATGGCCGCGGGCGCGGCGGCGGTGCTGTACGCCATCACGGCCGGCTTCGCGCCCGAGCGCTCGCTGCGCATCGCCTACGTCGGATGCATGTTCTTCGGCCTGGGCAGCGAGATCGCCGGCACGGCGGTCACACGCTCGATCGCCAAGTGGTTCCGCCACGGGCCCATGGCCCTGGCGATGGGCCTGCAGCTGGCGGTCGCCCGGCTGGGCACGGCGCTCGCCCTGGTGGCCGCCCCGCGCCTGGTCGTCGAGAACGCCGGCCATGTCTACAGCCTCTCCGAGACGGCCCGCCCGGCCGTCTTCGGGCTGGGGCTGATGGCAGCCGGCATCCTCCTCTGGGGCCTGTTCGTGGCGATGGACGCCCGGCGCGACCGGCTGGTCGGGCAGGAGGGCGGCGCCGCCACCGAAGAGCCGTTCCGCTTCGCCGACGTGTTCGGCATCCTCAAGAATCCCAATTTCTGGCTCGTCAGCGTGCTCTGCGTGCTGTTCTACAGCAGCATCATCGCCTTCAAGAAGTTTGCGGGCGCCATCCTGATCCCGCGCTTCGCCATTCCGGCGGAGACCGCCGGGTGGATGGTCTCGATGCTGCCTTTCGCGACCGTCGTCTTCGCGCCGCTCTTCGGCCTGCTGGTCGACCGCTTCGGCCGCGGGACGCGCTGGATGCTGCTCGGATCGCTGCTCGCGCTGCTCGCGCACCTGCTGCTGGCCTTCGCCCCGCAGGGCGTGCCGGCGTTCGGCTATCTCGCCATGGTGCTGCTCGGCTTCGGCTATTCGCTGGTGCCGGCCGCCCTGTGGCCGTCCGTGCCCAAGATCGTCCCGGACAAGGTCCTCGGCACCACCTTCGCGCTGGTGTACTGGGTGCAGAACCTCGGCCTGCTCTCCTTCAAGATGATCGCAGGCAAGATCCTGGGCCGCTCCGGCGACGCGCTGCAGGGCGCCGTCAGCGTGGAGCTGATGTTCACCGGCCTGTGCATCGCCGCGGTGCTCACTGCCCTGCTCTTTGCCCGCTCCTCCCGGAGACATCCGGAGCTGGAGCTCGACACCCCCAACAGACAATGACATGTACGAACTCCTCGATAAAATAGAATCGCCGGCCGACATCAAAGGTCTGACCACCGGACAGCTGCGCACCCTGTGCGCGGAGCTCCGGCAGTACATCATCGAGACCTGCGCCACGAATCCGGGACACCTGGCGGCCAGCCTGGGCGCCGTGGAGCTCATCGTCGGCGTGCACTACGTCTACGACACGCCGGCCGACCAGCTCGTCTTCGACGTGGGCCACCAGGCCTACGCACACAAGATCCTGACCGGACGCCGCGAGGCGTTCCGGACGATGCGCACCAAAGGCGGCATCAGCGGCTTCCCCAACCGGAGCGAGAGTCCGTACGACGCGTTCGGCGTCGGCCATTCCTCGACCTCCATCTCCGCCGCCCTGGGCCTCGCCGAAGCGGCGCGGATGCAGGGCCGGCACGACAAGGTCGTGGCCCTGATCGGCGACGGCGCCATGACCGGCGGCCTCGCCTTCGAAGGGCTCAACAACGCCGGCGCGAGCCGCGCCGACCTGCTCGTCATCCTCAACGACAACAACCAGTCGATCGAGGGCAACACGGGCGCCATCCACCGCTACCTGCTGAACATCACGACCAGCCAGTCCTACAACCGCTTCAAGAACCGCATCTGGAACCTGCTCGGCGACAATCCCTTCCGCCGCTTCCTGCAGCGCTGGGTCCGGGCGCTCAAGTCGTGGTTCGTGGGCAAGCCCGGCGGCGCGCTGTTCGAGTCGCTCGGCTTCCGCTATTTCGGTCCGATCGACGGCAACGACATCGAGGAAGTCGTCCGGACGCTCCGCAAGCTGCACGGGCTCCAGGGCCCGCGCATCCTCCACTGCTTCACGGTCAAGGGCAAGGGCTACGCCCCGGCCGAGGCCGACCCCGTGACCTGGCACGCCCCGGGCCGCTTCGATCCGACCACGGGCGAACGCGTCCACGCCCCGCACACGCGGGACCGCTACCAGGACGTCTTCGGCAAGGTGCTCGTCGAGCTCGCCGAGGCCGACCCGCTCGTGGTGGGCGTCACGCCCGCGATGGCGCAGGGCTGCGGCATGAACTTCCTGGCCGCCAGCCATCCGGAACAGTTCTTCGACGTAGGCATCGAAGAGGAGCATGCGGTGACCTTCTCGGCCGGCCTCGCCGCCGGCGGGATGAAGCCGTTCTGCAACCTCTATTCCGCGTTCGCGCAGCGCGCGTACGACCAGATCATCCACGACGTCGCGCTGCAGCGCCTGCCGGTCNNNNGCATGAGACCGGTCCGTTTATTATAAGGTACCCGCGCGGGATGGGCGAAGGCGCGCCCTGGCAGGAGACCGCCGGCCAGGTCCTGGAGACCGGCCGCGCGGAGACGCTCCTGGAAGGCGACGGCACGGTCGCGGTCCTGGCCCTCGGCCCGGTCGCCAACCGCGCCCTGGAGGCCGCCCGGGCCTGGCCCGGCCGCGTGGGCGTCTACGACATGCGTTTCCTCAAGCCGCTGGACGGGCAGTTGCTCGCCGACGTGGCCGGACGCTACCGCCACCTGATCACCGTCGAGGACGGATGCCTCGCCGGAGGTCTCTACGGGGCCGTCAGCGAATGGCTGGCCGCGCACGGCGCCGGGGTCAGCCTCGAGGGCATCGGCATCCCCGACAGGATCATTCCGCAAGCGAAACAGTCAGAACAATATGCCGAATGTGGAATCGATGCGGCAGGGATTGCAAAAAGTTTGAAAAAAGTTTTTGTAGAATAGGAAATTATTCTTATCTTTGCAGTCCCAAAAAACGGGGACTTTGAAATAATACATTGCCGATGTAGCTCAGTTGGCTAGAGCGTGTGATTTGTAATCTCAAGGTCGTGGGTTCGATTCCCTCCATCGGCTCACGATCAGCAATGTAAGAAAATTGGGCAAGTACCAGAGTGGCCAAATGGGGCAGACTGTAAATCTGCTGGTTTTACCTTCGGTGGTTCGAATCCATCCTTGCCCACAATATAGAAGCGGATAAGGTCGGACGACTTTTCCTCCAAGCGGGGTTCGTATAATGGCTATTATGCCAGCCTTCCAAGCTGGAAATGGGAGTTCGATTCTCCTACCCCGCTCAAAATATTGCCGATGTAGCTCAGGGGTAGAGCGCATCCTTGGTAAGGATGAGGTCATGAGTTCAAATCCCATCATCGGCTCAAAAGCCGGTTGAAAAGCCGGTTTAATTTTGTAAACAAACTTTTAAACGTAATATTATGGCAAAAGAAGTTTTCAAGCGGGATAAACCGCATGTCAACATTGGCACGATCGGCCACGTTGACCATGGCAAGACCACTCTGACCGCTGCGATCACCAAGGTGCTCGCTTCCAAGGGTCTGAGCGAGGTCAAGTCCTTCGATCAGATTGACAACGCCCCGGAAGAGAAGGAGCGTGGTATCACCATCAACACCGCTCACGTCGAGTACCAGACCGCCAATCGTCACTATGCGCATGTCGATTGCCCGGGTCACGCTGACTATGTGAAGAACATGGTTACCGGTGCTGCCCAGATGGACGGTGCTATCCTCGTCGTCGCCGCCACTGACGGTCCGATGCCCCAGACCAACGAGCACGTCCTCCTCGCCAAGCAGGTGAACGTCCCGAAGATGGTCGTCTTCCTGAACAAGGTTGACCTCGTGGAGGATGAGGAGATGCTCGACCTCGTCGAGATGGAAGTCCGCGACCTCCTCA
>LUZH01000236.1 GCA_001602885.1 Bacteroidales bacterium Bact_16
GGGCAAGACGGTCGCCAAGGGCGAGATTGTGGCTCTGATCCAATAAGATATGAAGAAAATTATCTGTCTTTTCTTGCTCCCGTTCCTCTTCGGTTCGGGAGTTTTTGCTCAGCAGACGGCCCCCAAGACCGGCTGGAAGGTCAGCCCCTTCCCGGCCGTGGGCTACGACTCCAACAACGGTCTGCAGTACGGCGTGTTCGGCGACGTCTACAACTACGGCGACGGCGCCACGTACCCGGACCCCCTGCAGAAGTTCACCTTCGAAGTGTCCCACTTCACCAAGGGGCGTTCCCGCCTCCGCCTGTCCTTCGACAGCAAATACCTGATCCCCCGGATGCGCCTGACCCTGTCGGCCATCTACTGCCTCGACCCGCTGTACCAGTTCTACGGGTTCAACGGCGCGGCGGAGCCGTATGTCGCGGAGCTGAACGCCAAGGACTCCGGCCTCCGCTACAACGGCATGCGGCGCTCCTATTTCCAGGGCCTCGCCAACTTCCAGGGAACCATCACCGGCCACCTCAACTGGGCGGCCGGCGCGACCTTCTGGCACTACCGGACCGAGACGTTCGACGGCGACAAGTTCGGCGCGGACGCCTCCAGGACCTTGTATAACGAATACGTGCGCCTCGGCCTGATCGGCGAAAAAGAGAAGGCCGGCGGCAACGTACTGGAGCTCCGCGCGGGCCTGGCCTACAACAGCCGCGACGTCGAGGCGGCGCCCAACAAGGGCATCAACGCCGACCTCTTCCTCAACGGCGCGCCCGACCTGGCCGGCACCGGCCACGGCTACCTGCGCCTGTGCGCCAATTTCGCCCAGTTCATCAGCATCCCGGTGGGCTTCATCGCCGCCGGCGACCCCGTGTTCGCCTACCACATCGGCCTGCAGCACACCTGGGGCGACGCTCCCTTCTACATCCAGCAGAACGTCCCGATGCTGGTCCCCCGCCGCATCATGTCCGAAGGACTGGGCGGCAACAGCACCATCCGCGGCCTCTACGAGAACCGCATCATCGCGGACGGTTTCGCCTGGGCCAACGCGGAGCTGCGCGTCAAGCTCGTGCGCTTCCACATCGGCAAGGGCGACTTCTACCTGGCCACCAACCCGTTCTTCGACTGCGGCGTGATCACCAAGCCTTACCGCCTGGAGCAGATGGCGGCAGCGCTCGGCAAGCCCGCGGACGAGCTGCGCAAGGCCGCGCAGCAGGTCACGATGTCGGCCGGCATCGGCCTCAAGCTGGCCTGGAACGAGAACTTCATCCTCTCCCTGGAAGTGGCCCGCAACCTCAACCAGACGGGAATGGGCGGCAAGCTCTGGATGAATATCATCACCAACTACTGCTTCTGATCCTTCCCGGCAGCGATACAGGACCGGCAGGCATCAACGCCTGCCGGTTTTTTTGTGCCCTGCAGTGATGCCGGGGCCGGAAAATGGGGGCTAAGTGTAAAAAAATGGAAGAAAATGGAACAAAATGGAAAAATATTGTTAACTTTGTCCATTGCGTATAAGAATTGATTTTGATGGTCACTTTCATCGGCGAATACACATCCCGCGTGGACGACAAAGGAAGGCTCGTTCTTCCCGCGCCGCTCAAGGGTGCGATGCCGCCCGGAAGCGACATGAGGTTCGTCGTGAAGAAA
>LUZH01000237.1 GCA_001602885.1 Bacteroidales bacterium Bact_16
GCCGAGGCCTCCGACGCCGTGATCGTCGGCTTCCAGGTGCGTCCTACGCCGGAAGCCCGCAAGGCCGCCGACCGCGAAGGCATCGAGATCCGCCTCTACTCCGTCATCTACGACTGTATCAACGAAGTCAAGGACGGTATCGAGGGTATGCTCGAGCCGGAGAAGAAGGAGGAGGTCATCGCCACCGCCGAGGTCAAGCAGACCTTCCGCATCAGCAAGGTCGGCACCATCGCCGGCTGTATCATGCGCGACGGCAAGATGGTCCAGAAGTCCAAGGTCCGCCTCATCCGCGACGGCATCGTGATCTATACCGGCGAGCTCGGTTCCCTGCAGATCGGCAAGGACACCGTCAAGGAGGTCGTCTCCGGCAAGGAGTGCGGCATGTCCATCGCGGGCTACAACGACATCAAGGAAGGCGACATGATCGAAGGCTTCCAGATTGTCGAGATCAAACGCACGCTGTAGTGGAGGAGCTTCACGAGATCCTCAAAGCGCGCACGCTGGCGGAACTTTATTCCGCCGAAGCAGAATTCCTGGCCGCCCACAGCGGCTGGGAACCTGTTTTCAAGCGCTACTTCCTGAATGACTGCGCCCTCCGGCCGGAAGCGATCCGGCCGGAGCCCGGCGCGGTCTCTCATATCGGGCAGGCGCCGCTCGACGGCAACGGGGCGGCCGTGTGGCTCTATCTGGTGCGCGGCGCGCAGGTGCGGCGCACGCCGGGCCTGACCGTCGTCGAGGCGGACGGCCTGCGGCATTTCTGGACCGGCGACGGCATCGCCGCAGGGCCGGATTCTTATGCCCAGACGGAGCGCATCCTGCACGATTATATCGATTTTCTGGCCTCCAAAGGCCTGAACCTGCCGGAACAGTGCATCCGCACGTGGTTCTTCGTCCGCGACATCGACGACAACTACGCCGGCCTGGTGAAGTCCCGCCGCGAGATCTTCGAGACGCAGGGGCTCACCCCGCAGACGCACTACATCGCCAGCACGGGCATCAACGGTTCGCCGGTCGATCCGGCCGCCCTGGTGCAGCTGGACGCGTATGCGGTCGAAGGCCTCCCGGAGGGCGCGCAGCGCTATCTCTATGCGCCCACGCACCTGAGTCCGACGAGCATCTACGGCGTCACTTTCGAGCGGGGCGTCCGCGTGGAATACAGCGGCGCCGCGCATGCGATCATCTCCGGCACGGCCTCCATCGACAACCGCGGGGAGGTGCTGCATGTCGGCGACGTCGTCAAGCAGGCGGAGCGGATGATCGAGAACGTGGGCAAGCTGCTGGAGGAGTCCGGCGCCGCCTTCTCCGACCTCAAGATGGCGATCGTCTACCTGCGGCGGCCGGAGGACTATCCGCTGGTCCGGGACCGCATCGCGGAGCTGCTCGGCACGACGCCCTACGTCGTCGTCCGCGGCCCCGTCTGCCGCCCCACCTGGCTCATCGAGATGGAATGCATCGCAATCAACTAGAATGAAACAAGCCGGCCCGCAGGGGTCGGCTTTTTTGGTTGAGGTATCCGGATTCGAACCAGAACAGACAGAACCAAAATCTGTAGTGCTACCATTACACCATACCTCAATTCCGGGTGCAAAGATAGCAAATTATCGTTTGCTTTTGAAATAATCTTTAACCAGGCCGCCGCATTCTTCGGCGAGCAGACCGGAGGCTACTTCCGTGCGCGGATGCAGCAGGGACGGGGTGAAGCGGGTGTAGCCGCGGCGCTCGTCGCCGGCGCCCCAGACGAGGCGGCCGAGCTGCGCCCAGCAGAGCGCCGCCGCGCACATCGGGCAGGGCTCCACGGTCACGTATAACGTGCAGTCGTCGAGGTATTTGCCGCCCAGGGCTTCCGTGGCGGCGGTCAGCGCGATCATCTCGGCGTGGGCCGTGGGGTCGTGCAGGCGCTCGGTCATGTTGTGCCCGCGCGCGATCACGCGCCCGCGGCACACGACCACGGCGCCGATGGGCACTTCGTCCTCGGCTCCGGCGGCCTGCGCCTCGCGCAGGGCCTCCCGCATAAAGCGCTCGTCCGGATCCATCATCGCTGTCCGATTTGAGCCAGGATATCTTCCCAGACCTGCAGGCGGCCGGTCTCGTTGAGGATCTCGTGCCGCATGCCGGGATAGAGCTTGAGGTCGGTACGGGCATAGCCCACCCGGCGCATCAGCGCCACGGCCTTCTCAAGGGCCTGGTCCGAAGTCCGGCAAGGATCCTCGGCGCCGGAGATGAAGTGCACCGGGAGCTGCGGGCGGGACACTTTCCAGCCTTTGGCGGAATAGCAGTCCTGCATCAGTCCCATCAGGCCGTAGAAACCGTTGGCGGTGAACTGGTACGCGCAGAGCGGGTCGTTGTGGTAGGCCTCCAGCGTGGCGGGGTCCGAGCAGACCCAGGCTGCGGGCCAGCCTTCCTGCGCGAAAGGTTTGTTGAACGTGCCGAAAGACATCTTCTGCAGCAGCCGCGGGCGGTAGTGCCAGCCGCGCAGCAGGCCGAACAGGCCCGCCAGCGCCTTGCCGGCGCCCTTGGCGGGGTTGTCGGACGGGCAGCCGCACACGAAGAGGCGGTCCAGCCGGTCGTCGTAGCGCTTGGCGAACGAGCGGACGACCATCGAGCCCATGCTGTGGCCGAAGAGCGTGTAGTCCAGCCCCGGCCACTG
>LUZH01000238.1 GCA_001602885.1 Bacteroidales bacterium Bact_16
CGTCGGCGAGCGCGTTGATCCAGGAGCCGCCCACGTGCAGGGTCATGCCGTAGCGGCCGCCCAGCGCCGATCCGTTGCGGAAGCGGTAGTAGACGTCGCCGCGCAGGCCGGATTCGCCTTCGGCGTAGGTCTCGTAGGGATTCAGGCAGGCCAGCATGTAGGTCTGCTGCTGGCAGAGCGCCGGCAGATAGCTGAGCGTGTTGGAGATGCTGCGCGAGCCCAGCGTGCGCTGGGAAGCGAAGCCCATGTTGTCGAGGTAGCGCCAGGTGACGGTGGCGGAGAAGCCGCCGCGCGAATAGGCCGCCTCGGTCGTGAGGGCGTAGCCCGGCAGGAGGTAATACTTGTCGCCGCCGGACAGCTGATGGATGCCGGTCACGTCCGGCCCCTTGCCAACGAACTCGGCGCTGAGGCGCAGGCCTTCGTGCTCCCACGCGGCGCGGCCGGAGTACTGGAACACGGAAGCGGGCGCAGGCTCGCCGACCAGCAGGGCCAGGTCGGCGGAAGGCGCCCATTCCCAGCGGTTCAGGACGGCGCCGCCCAGCGTGAACGCGCCCAGCGACAGGTCCACGTCGGCGCCGCTCACCAGCGAGCTGGCATAGCCGAGGCCCGCGCGGGGCACGCCGGACAGGACGGTCACGGACAGCGCGTCGTCGAAGAAGGACGTCGACAGGCGGATGCCGCCCAGCGAGTTGCCGAGGCCGAGGTCACGGTCCTCCCAGCTGCGCAGGACGATGCCGGTGCCGAACTGCTCGTAGAAGTCGCCGGCGGTCACCTTCCAGGCATCCTTCTGCCAGGAAACGTATTTCAGCGGCACGCCGATCCCCTGCAGCGCCGGGTCGAAGCCCGGCAGCGGCGAAGGATACCATTCCGCCTGCAGGCCGGCGGAGAAACCGCCGTACGTGTAGTCCAGCTTCAGGTAGTTGTTGGAGTGAAATCCGTTGTAGGCAGAGCCCGGCAGGACATCATAGATGGAACTGCTCTCGATGCTGCCGGTCAGGACGCCCTGCGCGGAGAGCGTTCCGCCTCCCAGCAGGGCGCACGCGAGCAGCATCGCGGTCCTCAGATTTCTCATTTGGCTTCCAGCAGTTTCTTCAGGATCTCCTCCTCGTTGCCCGGGATGTACCCGACGTGGTAGTAGACCTGCTTGCCATCCTTGTCGTAGATGATCACGTGCGGGATGGAGACGATATCCAGGGTCCGCATCATCTCCTGCTTGGTGTCATAGAGCACCGTCGCAGGCCAGCCGCCGGCAGCGGCCATCGACTTGGCGCGGGACAGGCCGCGGCTGTCGTCCACGCTCACGGCGTAGATGCGAAGGGGGAAATCCCCTTCCCAGTCGGGCGCGCACTCGGTCAGCGCGGCGAGCTCCTTCTGGCAGGGTTTGCACCAGGAAGCCCAGAAAGTCACGATAAACGGCGTCTTGCCGTCAATCATCGTCTGGGTGCTGACGGCCTTTCCGGCAGCATCCGTCAATTTTAAAACGGGAAGAGTCTGGGCGTTCAGGCCCAGACTCATCACCAGTGCGGCCACGGCCGCAAGGATCCATTTATTTCTCATACTTCATCTCGACGGACTTCCCGACGGGCGCCAGAGCGGCGTTCACCACGTAGTAGTCCGGATACTTCTTGTTGTTCTTCTTGACGTCGCCATAGGCGCGGTGCACCAGCACGGCCACGGAGAGGTTCTTCTCTTTCCAGGACTTGTCCGGGGTCACCGTCCAGGAGAACTGGGTCTTCTCGGTGGCGACGGCGTCGAACGCGTCACCGAGCGCGCTCGCCGTGAGGGTCGCGCGGGCCACGTTGTCGTGGACGAAGTCCTTGAGCTCCGTGGTGGGGCCGTTGTCCGGGAAGTAGGTCTGCGCCTCCACGATGCCGCTCTCCAGCAGGAAAGCGCTGACCTGGTATTTGCCGCTGATGGAGGTCTCCACCTCGGCGTCGACCTTGATCTGGCCGTCCGCCACCGTGGACTTCACGGAGACGCCTGCCACGCAGGAGAACGTCTTCTCGAACGCATCCAGCTCGTTCTCAAGATTGTCGGCGTTGGCGCTCACGTTGTGGTTGCTACCGAGATCTTTCCAGTTGTTGATGATACCTGTCGGAATAGTGACAACCTGGAAAGCATTCGCCAGCGTATTGGAGTCGTTGAAAAACAGCGGATAGCCCGCGGAACCGTGAACGGTCACATAATCGAAGTCGTCCCGGCGGTCCTTGACCATGCGGAACGTCTCGTCCATATACGGGCAGTGGCCACACCAGACGGCGGTATGACGGAACGCGACATTAAGGTGCTCGTAGGTGGCACCTGCAAAGGCGGCCTGGCTCACCGTCACGGGGTTGCAGGTGTTCTTGGTGCAGATGGAGACCACGCCGGTGCGGGCTTCCTTCTTCTCGTTGGGAGCGACGCTGAACGTCAGCGTCTCACCGTCGTAGCGGTTGCCCTCGCGGGACACGACCGTGATCCATTTGGCGTTGGATTCGACATCGTAGTCCGAACCGTCGGAGACGACGGTCACGGAGAATTCGCCGCCGTCGGCACCCACCTCGAAGCTGTTCTTGCTGAGCGTGAAGACAGGCTCGCCTTCAGCGCGGGACTGATCGACATTCACCCGGATCTGGTTACCTTCATAATTGATGACAAGCTCGACGCTGCGGTCCTGGTCTTTCATCTTGTTAGGAGAAGCGGTCACGGTCACGTCCGCGGAGGAAGTACCGGACTTCGGGCTGACAGTCAGCCAGTTCAGGTCAGCAGGGACATTGATCTCCCAGGCGGTGCCCGCCTTGACTTTCAGGGTCTGCGTACCACCCTCGCCAGGGAAAGAAAGGTTGGAGGAGTCCACGCGGACGCCGGTGATCGCCGGCTCGCAGGAAATCAGCGCTGCAGAAACAGCTGCAAGCGCAAGCAAAAGGTAATACTTCATGTGTTTAAGATTCTAAAGCATTTGCAAAAATAGCAAAAATGCCGTCGGTTGTACCCCCCACCCCCACATTTCCTCCCCCAAAACCGCCTTTTTCCCCTTCTCCACCACGTTTTTCCCCACCCCCACCACGTTATTCCCCACCCCCCGCACAC
>LUZH01000239.1 GCA_001602885.1 Bacteroidales bacterium Bact_16
CGCCGCGGGTGTAGCCGCGGATGCGGTAGTAGAGCGTGGTCCGGTCGGTCAGCGTGTCCGCCTCGAAGAAATAGTGGTTCTTGTTGAAGCCGTAGTAGCCCAGGTTGCGGAACACGGCGGCGCCGCGGACGGTCTCGGCCTCGAGGGCCTTCTCCGAGAGGTAGTCCCCGGGATGGATGGTGATGTTGGCGCTGTCGGCCTTGAAGGCTGCGCCGAAATCGCTGTTCGGCACGTCGAAGATGATCGTGTCGATCGGATAGCGCTTGCCGGGCTGGACGACGTATTTGACGCGGGCCAGGCGGCCCTTGTAGTCGATCTCCCCGCGGACCCGGGAGCCATAGTAGCCGATCGAGGCCAGGTGCGCGGTGATGTTGTCGCAGGAGCTCTGGACCTGGGTGGGGTCGAAGACCACGGGCGCGGAGCCCATCGCCTCCCAGAAGCGGTTGATGCCCTCGCCGCTGCCGTTGGACCAGTTGTAGATGGCCAGGGCCGGGCTCCAGCCGAAGACCAGGCCCTTGTTGGGCTGCTGGCGGATATAGGACGTCACCTCGGCCGGGGAGAGCTTCTCCCCTTCGAAGGTCACTTTGTTGGAGACGAGGCGGTACGTGCCATCCGGCAGCAGTTTTGTAGTACTGCACGAGATGACCGCAAACAACGATATGACTGCCAGCGCGATACGTTTCATCTTCTTCTGAATTCAGAAAGGGTCACGGCCGTCGCGGCGGCCACGTTGAGCGACTCCGCGCCGGACTTGCCGAAGGACGGGATGGTGAGGCGCGCGTCCACTTCGGCGGCCACCGCCGGCCGGATGCCGTTGGCTTCGTTGCCCATCACCACGAGCCCCTCCGGCTGCAGGGCCTCCCGATAGAGGTCGCTGCCGTCCAGGAAGGTCCCGTAGACGCGCATCCCCGCTTCGCGGAAACGCCGGGCCAGGGCCGGGATGTCCGCCGTCACGAGGCGGACCCGGAAGACCGAGCCCATCGAGGCCTGGATGACCTTGGGATTGAACAGCTCCACGCAGTCGGCGGACGCGTAGAGGGTCTCCACGCCGAACCAGTCCGCGATGCGGATGATCGTGCCCATGTTGCCGGGATCGCGGATCCCGTCGAGGGCCAGGCAGAGGCCGCCCACGGGCTCGTCGGCGGCCGGCTCGGGCCGGGCCACGACGGCCAGCACGGGCGAGGGCGACGAGAGCTGGCTGATGCGGGCCATGGCGGCGTCGCCGATCTCCTCGCGGCGCAGCACGCGCACCACCTTGAAACCGGAGTCCAGCGCCTCCTGCACCATTTTCTCCCCCTCTACGACGAACAGGCCGGTGGCGTCGCGGAATTTCTTCTCGCCCAGCGACCGGATCTGCTTGATTTCTGCCTGCGTGATACTCATATCCTACAAAGATAAGAAAGAGTTGGCAAAGAAAAAACCGGACCCCCAAAGAAAGGATCCGGTTTCTGGTAATCTCAAGTCAACTAGATCTCCTCCACGACAGCGGAGTCGGCGGCGTTGCGCATCACGGAAGCGATGCCGGCCTTCATCGTGCGCTCGGAAGCATACATCTGGCTGGCGCCGATGACCTGGCCGTTGCTGGCCTTCAGGTTGAAGAAGGGCTTGCCATTCTTGGCGACCTTGATCTCATAACGCTCTGCCAGGGGGCCATTCTTCTTGACGGACTCGATGCCGTTCATGCAGGCGGCCTTGGTGTTGTAGCCTTCGCTCGTGAGGATAACCTGGCCGTTGGTGGCCTTGAGGTTGAACTGGAACTCGCCGTTCTTACGGACAGTAACAACAAATTTTCCCATTGTTTTATAGTTTTAGAGTGTTAATAAAGGATCATACCTTATGACAAATATAAGAATTAATTGATACGCTGCACCCCATTTTCCCCAACATTTTTCATTTTCAACGGGTTAACAAAAATGTTAGATTCTTTTACTTTTTTGTTTCGTCTATTGTTGTTCAATATGTTATAGCATATTTTCGAAAGCAAGGGGGACTTTCCGCTGAAAATGCATTTTTTTGTACCTTTGCACCGTAAAACATCGCCCATGGACAACTATCAGATACGCAAAGAGCTCTACGACGCCGCGTCTCTCTATGCCGGATTCGACCCGGCGGACGAGCAATCCTACGGCAGCTGCTACGATGCCCGCGTCTATGCGGACTTCATCGCCTCCGGCAAGCGGAGCCGCGACCTGGCGGTCACCCTCCCCCGGACGCTGCACGACCATTCGATCAGCGACGCGCTCTACCGTTTCCTCGCCGGCTACGATCCCTTCCAGATCGTCGGCGTGATGGGCGGCCACGCGATGAAGCGCAGCGACGCCTCCTACCGCAACGTCGCGCTCATCTGCAAGAAGCTCACCGAGCAGGGCAAGCTGATGGTCTCCGGCGGCGGGCCGGGCGCCATGGAGGCGACGCATTTCGGCGCCTGGATGGCCGGGCGCAGCGACGCCGAGCTGGACGCCGCGCTCGACATGCTCCGCGCCGCGGACACCTTCCGCGACAGCGGCTGGCTCTCCACCGCCTTCCGCGTGATGGAGCGCTTCCCGCAGGACAGATACAAGAGCCTCGGCATCCCGACCTGGCTGTACGGCCACGAGCCGTCCACGCCGTTCGCGACGCAGATCGCCAAATACTACGACAACAGCATCCGCGAAGACACCATCCTGACCATCGCGGTCGGCGGCATCATCTTCACCCCCGGTTCGGCCGGCACCATCCAGGAGATCTTCCAGGAGGCCGCCCAGGACCACTACAAGACCTGCGACGTCTCCAGCCCGATGGCCTTCCTGGGCCGGGACTACTTCACCCGGGAGATCCCGGTCTACCCTTTCCTGCAGGACATGCTGGCCCGCGGCAAATACCACGACCTGCTGCTCTCCATCTCGGACGACCCCGACGAGGTCGTCC
>LUZH01000240.1 GCA_001602885.1 Bacteroidales bacterium Bact_16
CCTGCCCCCTTCCTGCCCCTTCTCCTGCCCCTTCTCCTGCCCCTTCTCCTGCCCCTTCTCCTGCTCCTCCTCCCACCCCTCCTGTCATTCTGAGCGCAGCGAAGAATCTACCCCACTGCTCCCCGGGCACGTTTCGGCCCCATTTTGTGCCCGACACCTTCTTCCCTTACCCATCCGGGAGCACCAGACCCCCATTTTGCTCCCGGAACTCGATTATTCCGCCCCCCGGGAGCATACAGCCCCGGTTTTGCTCCCGAAACCGCAGTCCCCTTCAACTACTGTGGGTAATTTCCCCCACAGTAGCGCTTCTTTTTGCTCGCCGGGCAGCTACCGCTCTTGCCGGCAACGGGCGTCCGCATGAGAGCCCCAACTCTCATGCGGATATCGCTCGTAACCGCCGGACGAACACAGGGGCGATTAGGCGGGTCGAGGCGAGATGTGTTGTGCGGGGTGGGGGATGAAAAAATGCCCGGCGGGGGGCAGGGCAAGGAAAAGATGTGACGGGGGAGGAGGGGAAAGGGGCGGGGATCAGAGGCGGGAGCGGAGCCAGGCGGCGATGAGGGAGATGCGGCGGTCGAGGAGGGGGTAGTTGAGGGTCGCGGGGGTGTCGGAGATCTTGTTGGTGTGTTCGGTGATGCCGGAGGTGAACATCACGGCGGGGATGCCGGCTTCGAGGAACCAGCGCTGGTCGCTGATGCGGCGGTAGAAGAGCTCGGTGAAGGAGCTGTTGCCGTAGTAGTCGTAGCTGAGGTCGAGGGCGGTGGCGTTGGCGGCCTCGAGGGCGGCCCGGTAGGGCTCGCCGCCGAGGGCGATGAGGTAGTCGGGCCGGCCGCGGCGGACCGGGGCGAGGGAGCTGCCGAGCTGGTCGAGGTTGACCATCAGGATGGGCGGGTATTGCTCGCGGAAGGCCTGCAGGAAGGCTTCGGCGCCGGCCAGGTTGGCCTTGTGGCCGTCAAAGGCCACGAAGACGATGCCGACCTCGCCGCGGCAGTCCGCCGGCAGCTCCCGCGCGAGGGCGAGGAGCGCGGCGATGCCGGAGGCGTTGGCGTCGGCGCCCGGGTAGACGCGGTCGCCGAGCGTGCCCAGCCCGTCGGCATAGGCGCCGACGACGATGTAGCGGCGGAACCAGCCGGGCGTCACGGCCACGACGTTGTGGCCGACCCGCCCGCCGGCGGAAAAGGACTGGACCGTGGTGCGCAGGCCGGCGTCGCGCAGCTGGCGCAGCAGGTAGAAGGTCCCCAGCTGGGCGCCCGGCGTGCCGAACGCCCGTCCGGCGCTCAGCGAATCGCAGAGGAACCCGACCTCGGCGCGCAGGACGGCCTGGCGGTCCGGTCCGGCGGCGGAGATCCGCACGGCGGGCAGGGCCAGCAGAAAGATGAGAAGAAAAATGGGGAGGCGCTTCAATTCGGGTCCGATAATTGTTTATCTTTGCAAAGGTAATGAAAAAGTTTCTGCTCACCATAGCCGTTTTGCTCCTCGGAGCGTCTTTCCTGCACGCCCAGTACGACAAGGATGTCTTCATGTGGCGGGGCCGCCAGGCGCTTTCCGACGGCAAGTACGCCCTCGCGATCGAGAATTTCAACGTCCTCGCGCGCCTGGACTCGACCGACTATTGGAGCTTCTTCTTCCGCGGGATCGCCAAATACAACCTCGGCGACCTGCGCGGTGCGCAGACGGACTTCGACACCTCCGTGCGGCTGAACCCCGTCTTTACCAACGGTTTCCACTACCGCGCGATCACCGAAAGCCGCTTCGGCGACTACGACGCCGCCTTCCGCGACTTCGACCGCGCCCTGGAGCTCCGCCCCGGCCTGACCGGCATCTACTTCTCGCGCGGCGTCGCCAAGTTCCTCGCGCGCCGCTTCGAAGAAGCCGTCACCGATTTCGACTACTACATCCATAAGGAACCGAAGGATCCTGCCGCCTACATGAACCGGGGCGCCTGCCATCTTTTCATGGCCGACACCACCCGCGCGCTGGCGGACTACAACACCGCCATCCGCCTGGACCGCAACGAGCCCGAAGGCTTCATGCGGCGGGCGCGCGTCTACGCTTCGCGCGGCCAATACGACGAGGCCGTGTCCGACCTGGACCACGCCCTCGCCCTGGACAAGGAGAACACCTTCGCCTACTTCAACCGGGCGCTGATCTACTACGAGATGAAGCGCTACAACGACGCCGTGGCCGACCTGAACACCGTGCTCAGATATGAGCCGGGCAACGCCCTGACGCTCTACAACCGCTCCCTGATCTACATGCAGGTAGGGGCCCTCGAAGAGGCGCTCTCCGACCTGGACCGCGTGATCAACATCAACCCGGGCAACGTCCTCGCGCACTTCAACCGCGCGGCCGTCTTCGTGGAGATGGCCCGCTGGCAGGACGCGCTGGACGACTACAACAAAGCCATCGAGCTCTATCCCGATTTCGCGAAAGCGTACCTGAACCGCTCCTACGTGGAGAACATGCTCGGCCGCACGCGCGAATCGAAAGCCGACTACCTGATCGCGCAGCAGAAGGTGCGCGACTATCGCGCCGGCGGCGGCGAGGTGTCGTTCGCCGACACCACGCGCCGCTACGACGCGCTCCTGGCGCTGGACGCCGACTTCGCCAAGAAGGACTTCGACGACGAGCTGCTGCAGCACCGCGACATCGACATCCGCCTGCGCCCGCTCTACAAGTTCAGCCTCGCGCCGGAGCGCGAAAACCGCAACGTGGCCCTGTCGCGCCACTATGAGAACGCCCTGATTGACCGCTTCATCGAGGCGGCGCCGACCCCGATCGCCCTGGGCAACACCGAGAGCAAGGGCACGGACAACTACCTCTTCACGACCAACGCCGAGGAATACTTCGTCAAAGGCCTGCAGGAGCTGCAGCACAAGCAGTTCAACGCCGCGCTGGGCTGGTTCGACAAGGCCGTGTCCGCCGCCGGGGACGACGCCGAACGCGACCGCTACGCGCGCTACTACAAGGCGTTCTACCTGATGAACCGCGGCGTGCTGAAGGCGGAGATGATCGATTTCATCGCTTCGCTGGAGGGCAACGTCCAGACGCTCTCGATGGACACCGAAGGTTCGGCGCGCGCCCGCGTGACCGACCGCGTGGCGCGCACCTATGATTATTCCGACGCCATCGCCGACATCAAGGCGGCCCTGTCGATCCTGCCGGACATCCCGTACCTGTACTTCGACCTGGGCAACCTGGAGTGTCTCTCCTCGCGCTTCGTCGAAGCGCTCGAGAACTACGACATGGCCATCAAGCTGTTCCCCGGCATGGGGGACGCCTACTTCAACAGGGGCCTCGTGCTCATCTATCTCAAAGACAAGGAGAAAGGCTGCATCGACCTGTCCCGCGCCGGCGAACTCGGCGTGGACGATTCCTACAGCGTGATCTCCAAATACTGCACGGAGGATGAAAACGATTAAGTTCAAGTCCTTCACTTCCGGCAGTTGCGGCAACTGTTATTTCCTGGGCATATTCAGCGAGGACGGCGCCTGTGAAGCGGGCGTCCTGATCGACGCCGGCTTCAGCCCGCGCCGCCTCAAGAAGGAGCTGGCCCGCGAGGGCCTCAGCTTCGACGACTTCTCCGCGATGCTCGTCACGCACGACCACAACGACCATATCCGCTCGCTGGGCTCCTATTGCAAGCACCTGCACGTCCCGATCTGGACGCCGCCGGAGCTGGCGCGCGCCCTGACGCACCATTTCATCACGGGCGACTATTATCCCGCCTGCCGGCACGAACTCGCCGAAGGCTGGAACGAAATCGTGCCCGGACGCATCCGGGCGCAGTATTTCGCCGTGCCGCACGACGCCTCCTGCACCTTCGGCTACGCCCTGTTGCTGGACGACTACAAATTCGTGATCATGACCGACATCG
>LUZH01000241.1 GCA_001602885.1 Bacteroidales bacterium Bact_16
ATCGAGATGCGGGCCAGCACGTCGCGCGGCTTGTAGATCTTGTCGTCCAGGCCCATCTCCTTGACGCAGGCCTTGACGGCGCTCTGCGAGTCGGACGTGTCGTAGATCGTGAAGTTCTGCGGATACCCCAGGAACTCCGCGTATTCGCGCAGGAAACGCACGAACACGGCATGGAAGGTGCCCATCACGACCCTGCGGACGCTCTTGTCCCCCACCATCTGCGCGATACGCTCCTTCATCTCGCCTGCCGCCTTCTTCGTAAACGTAAGGGCAAGTATGCGGGAATCAGGCTGTTGCGCCAGAATATATGCCACCCTGCTAGTCAGCACGCGGGTCTTGCCGGAACCGGCTCCCGCCACAATCAGCACAGGTCCTTCAACACATTCGACGGCTCTTCTCTGCTCGTCGTTCAAATCCTCCAGAATCGTTTTCACTTTATCCTCCATAGCGGCACGAAATTACAAAAAAAAGTGGTAACTTCGCGGCGCGATTTGCGAAAACTTATAACGTTATATTCATGTCACTAACTTTCGTTTTGAAAAAGGGCCTGAACATCCCTATTGCGGGAGAAGCAGAGCTCCGTGTCTCAAAGACGATAGCGCCGGGCATCGTGGCAGTCCAACCGACTGACTTCAAGGGTTTTCTTCCCAGACTTCTGGTCAAGGAAGGCGATCCCGTGCTCTGCGGCTCCCCCGTCATGGCAGACAAAAAGAACGCTGACATCCTTCTGACCTCGCCGGTGAGCGGTACGGTCAAGGAGATCGTCAGAGGAGACAAGCGCAAACTGCTCGCCCTCCTCATCGAGGCGGACGGCAAGCAGGAATCTGTCGACTTCGGCGTCAAGGACGCCTCCAAGCTGGATGCCGGGCAGGTTCGCCAGGCTCTCCTCCAGAGCGGCCTCTGGCCGTGGCTGGTCCAGCGTCCTTACGGCGTCATCGCCGATCCGGAGACGACCCCGCGCGACATCTTCATTTCCACCTTCAGCACGGCCCCGCTCGCCGCGGACAGCAACTTCTGCTACGGCGACGCCCTGGCAGACGTCCAGGCCGGCATCTGCGCCCTGTCCAAACTGACTTCGGGCAAGGTCCGCGTGGGTCTCGACGGCAACAAGCCGTCTGCGTTCACTTCCCTGCAGCATTGTGAGCTGAATACCTTCAAGGGCAAGCACCCGGCCGGCAACGTCGGCGTGCAGATCAGCCACGTCGCCCCGATCCGGAAGGAAGACACCGTCTGGACGGTGTCCCTGGCCGGCGTCGCGGCCATCGGCAAGCTCTTCACCAAGGGCAAGCTCGACCTGCGCCGCAAGGTGGCGGTCACCGGCCCGATGGCGCTCGAGTGCGCCTATGTCCAGGCGCTTCCCGGCACCCCGATGAAGGCCCTCACGCCGTTCTGGGGCAACACCCCGGCGGAGATGCTCCGCATCGTCAGCGGCGACGCCCTCAGCGGCAAGACCGTCGGTGCGGCCGGCTACCTCGGCTTCTTCGACACCCAGGTCACGCTCCTGCGCGAAGGCACGGACAAGGAACTCCTCGGCTGGATCAACCCGATCCGCGCCCACCAGTTCAGCGCCGACCGCAGCTACTTCTCCTGGCTCATGCCCAAGAAGAAGTACGACATGACCACCAACCTGCACGGCGGTCCCCGCGCGTTCCTGATGAACGACGGCTACTACGGCCGCGTGCTGCCGATGGACA
>LUZH01000242.1 GCA_001602885.1 Bacteroidales bacterium Bact_16
GCGCCTGCAGAAGAACGACTCCGACTACGACCATTTCTTCGCGGGCATCTGCCCGGAGAATGCTGAATACCACCTCGCCAAGGGCGAGGGTTTCGTCACGCCGCACCTGGCCCTGACCTTCAGCGACGAGGGCCTGGGCGGGGCGAGCCGCAACTTCCACCGCTGGGGCCGCAAGTACCGCCTCGCCCACGGCGACCGGGAGCGCAAGATCCTGCTCAACAGCTGGGAAGGCGTGTATTTCGACATCAACGAGCCGGGGATGAAGCAGATGATGGAGGACATCGCCTCGATGGGCGGCGAACTCTTCGTGATGGACGACGGCTGGTTCGGCGACAAATATCCGCGCCTGACGGACAACAGCTCGCTGGGCGACTGGGTCGTGGACCGCAACAAGCTGCCCAACGGCATCGGCTGGCTGGTCAGGACCGCCGCCGAGGCGGGCGTCAAGTTCGGCATCTGGATCGAGCCGGAGATGACCAACACGGTGAGCGAGCTCTATGAGCAGCATCCCGACTGGGTCCTCAAGGCCGCGGGCCGTCCGGTCCTCACCGGACGCGGCGGCACCCAGCTGGTGCTGGACCTCTCCAACCCGGCCGTCCAGGACTTCGTCTTCGACGTGGTCGACCGGCTGATGACGGAGAACCCCGGCATCGACTACATCAAGTGGGACGCCAACATGAACATCTCCGAGCACGGCAGCCAGTACCTCAAGGAGCAGAGCCACCTGCAGGTGGCCTACTGGGCCGGTTTCGCCGCCGTCTGCGACCGCATCCGCAACAAGTATCCCGACCTGACCATCCAGGCCTGCGCCTCGGGCGGCGGCCGCGCCAACTGGGGCGTCCTGCCCTGGTTCGACGAGTTCTGGGTTTCGGACAATACGGACGCGCTTCAGCGCATCTACATGCAGTGGGGCACCTCCTACTTCTTCCCCGCCATTGCGATGGCCTCTCACATCAGCGCCACGCCCAACCACACCGTCTTCCGCACCACCTCGCTGAAGTACCGCGTGGACGTGGCCAGCAGCGGCCGCCTGGGCATGGAGATCCAGCCGAAGAACATGACCGAAGCGGAGAAGGATTTCTGCCGCAAGGCAATCGCCAACTACAAGCGCATCCGCCCGGTCGTGCAGTTCGGCGACCTCTACCGCCTCGTCTCCCCGTATGACGACAAGGGCTTCGCGTCACTGATGTATGCCTCATCGGACAAGGATACGGCCGTCTTCTATTGGTGGAAGATCGCCAATTTCTACGACGAGCACTTCCCGCGCGTGCGGATGGCCGGGCTCGATCCCGACCGCCGCTACAAGGTCACGGAGCTCAACCGAATCGACCTGCGCCCGCTCATCTTCGAAGGCAAGACGTTCACGGGCCGCTACCTGATGGAAAACGGCCTGGACATTCCCTACAACAACGAACCCGCGCACGACGCCAAGACCGACTGGTCCAGCCGCGTCCTGCTGCTGGAAGCGCAGTAGCGGATCAAAACAACTGAATGGACCGGCTCCCCACCGAAACGGTGACGGGGCCGGTTTTTTCGGCCCGGGAG
>LUZH01000243.1 GCA_001602885.1 Bacteroidales bacterium Bact_16
CTGCTTCTCCGCATAGCGGAAAGCCTTGACGGCCTCGTCCTTATAGTAGTCGCGCAGCGCGGCGTCGCCCTGCACGCGGAACGCATCCGCGAGCATCGCGCAGTTGGCTGCATTGGCCCAGGCGGCCATCGTGGTGCAGCCGGCCTGGAACATCACCGTCCAGTTGCGGTCGGGATTGGTCACGCCCTGCGAGTAGCCTTCGCCGTCGCGGATGCTCAGGAAGAAGTCCACCTCGTTGCGCGCCTCGTCGATCAGGTCGGGAATGCCGTTGCCGCTCTCGCGGATGCCCAGGGCGTCCTCCGACAGGCGGCCGCCCGTCATCAGGTACGGCAGCAGCATGTCATAGATGTTGACCACGTGGGCCAGGTGGCGGTCCCAGTCGAAGGCGTCGGAATGCCCGCCGCGCACGTCCATGTTGACCGGATTGCCGGGCAGGCGGTGCTGCCAGAAGGCGGACGCCTGCGCGTCCTTGAAATGCGGCTCGTCCCAGACGTCGCCGCGCAGCTTGCGCCAGTCGGGGTGCCAGGGCTGCAGGTCCGTCTTGTAGACGACGAAGCCCGCCGGATCCTCGCCCGGGGCGAAGCGCGGCTGACGCGGCACCGGCACGACGCGCGGGTCGATCGGCTCGCCCAGGCGCATATAGTAGTATCCGCGTACGGAGTAGCGGTACGGCTCGTAATAGACGTCGGAAGAGATGTCGAAATCCATGCTGCAGCCCACGTCCTCCACCACCAGGCGGTAGCGGCCGGGCGCGGACTCGCTGAAATCGACGTTCCACACGGCCGAGCCGGTCAGGTCCTTGGCGCCCGCCTCCTTGGCGCTCTCGGAAGCGGCCTTCCAGGGCTTCACGGTGCCCACCTGGCGGGACCGGCCGGTCTCCACGTCGAGCAGATAGACCTTCCGCCCCTCGTAGGCGGTATAGTCGCGGGCGCCGCCGTCGCCGAGCCAGAGATACAGGTCGGCGGCCTTGACGGCCTCCTGCGGGGCATAGCCCAGGATATTGACATGGACCGCCTCGGACTGCGCGGACCAGCAGTCAAACTTGACCGAGACCTCGCGTACGTCGGCGCCAAGCGCCTCCGGGATCGTGACCGTATAGGTGCAGCCCTGCCGCATCGGCTGCGCCAGGCGCAGGAAGATCCAGTGGTCCAGCTCGCTGGTGAGGGTGTGGTCGGTGTTCATCGGCTTGCTCTTGCGCCAGGCCGCGCCGGGCGCGGCGGGCTTGAAGCGCCTGTCGTCCGCGGAGGAGACGCGCCAGCCGGAGGCGTCAGCGGCCGCGGTCACGTCCAGACGGGGCTGGAACACCACCAGGGAGTCGTCGCCTTCGGCGAACGAGTGGCCCAGATAGGCGCTCGGGCCCGTGGCGTCGTCACGGTAGCGCACCTCGCCGTCGCGGAAGTGCAGCATCAGGTATTCGTTGTCCACGACCTGGATGCCCAGGTAGTGCGTCGCGCCGGCCGACAGGCAGGCCAGCAGGCTCAGAGCCGAGAGGAGGAGACGTTTCATATCGTTTCTTTAAGCAGGTATTCGATCACTTTCTTCTGCGGGTCGAAGGGTTTGAGGTCGTCCAGGCCCATCGCCCGGACGGCGGTCTGCACCAGCGTGGCTTCGTCGGCGTCCGCCTCCAGGAAGTGGCGGCCGGCGTCCACCAGCACGCGGCGCGGCACCAGGCCGATGATTTCCGTGCCCGTGACGCGCAGCCCGCGCGCCGCGGCAGCGCGGCAGACCGTCTCATAGGCCACGTGCAGGGGCGTGGCATCGATGTCGGTGACGTTCATCGACACCTGGGCGATGCCATACTCTTCGATGTACCAGCCGATGGCCTTGCAGCCCCTGAGCAGGCCGGGGATCCAGCGGCCGTCGGGGCCCTTGCGGCCCTTCTGGCGCACGTCGCAGGCAATTTCGGTCGCCAGGTCGGCGGAAGTGGTATTGAGGTTGAAATTGACGGCGATGAGGAAGTTGCGCGCGCCGACGTTGGAGGCGCCGCTGCGGGCGGCCCTTTC
>LUZH01000244.1 GCA_001602885.1 Bacteroidales bacterium Bact_16
CGCGGCTTCGCCTGGCTGGACACCGGCACGCACGACAGCCTCGCGGAGGCCTCCATCTTCGTGGAGGTCATCGAGAAGCGCCAGGGCCTCAAGATCGCCTGCCTCGAGGGCATCGCCTTCCACAAGGGCTGGATCAGCGAGGAGCGGATGTACGAGCTGGCGCAGCCGATGCTGAAGAACCAGTACGGCCAGTACCTGCTGAAATGTATCGCGGACGAACGGGAGAAACGCAAGTAAATGGAGATAGTCAAGACAGCGATCGACCAGGTCCTCATCCTCGAGCCCCGCGTCTTCGAGGACGCGCGGGGCTATTTCTTCGAGAGCTTCTCGCAGCGGGAGTTCGACGGGAAGGTGGCGCCCCTCCTGGGGCATCGCATCACCTTCGTGCAGGACAACGAATCGATGTCGTCCTACGGCGTCGTGCGCGGCCTGCACTACCAGCGGCCGCCCTTCGCGCAGAGCAAGCTCGTGCGCTGCGTGCGCGGCCGGGTGCTGGACGTGGCGGTGGACATCCGCAAGGGGTCTCCGACTTTCGGGCAGCACGTCGCCGTGGAGCTTTCGGAAGACAACCACCGGCAGTTCTTCATCCCGAGGGGGTTCGCCCACGGCTTTGCCGTGCTGAGCGAGACCGCCGTCTTCCAGTACAAGTGTGACGAGTTCTACCATCCGGAGGCGGATGCGGGCATCCAGCTCCTGGACCCAGACCTCGGCATCGACTGGCAGATCCCCTGGGACAAAGCCATCATGAGCGAGAAGGACCGCGTGCGCGCGGCGCTCAAGGACTCCCCGCTCGATTTCGATTACGACGTAGACCTTTATCGCTGATATGAATATCCTCGTCACCGGCGCCAACGGCCAGTTGGGCAACGAGTTGCGGCTCGCCGCCTGTCATTCTGAGTCTGTCCCTTGTCATTCTGAGCGAAGCGAAGAATCTCTCCGCTTCGTCTTCACCGACATCGCCGACGCTTCCGAAGCGTCCGTCGCGATGCTGCGGCGCCTCGGCGGCGCGTCCGTGGACACGTCCACGCGCCGCCTCGACATCACCGACCTGGAGGCGGTCCGCGCCATCGTGCGCGAGGAGCGGATCGGGGCGGTGATCAACTGCGCGGCTTTCACCAACGTAGACGCCGCGGAGTCGCAGCCGGAGCTCGCGGAGCTGCTGAACGCCCAGGCTCCCGAGCACCTCGCCGTCGCGATGCGGGAGGCGGGCGGCCTGCTGGTGCACATCAGCACGGACTACATCTTCGGCGCGGAGCCGTACAACCGGCCGTGCCGCGAGGATCAGGCCGGCACGCCCACGGGCGTCTACGGCCTGACCAAGCTGCACGGAGAGCAGGCCATCCGGCGCGTCGGCTGCGACCACGTGATCCTGCGCACGGCGTGGCTCTACAGCGAATTCGGGAAGAATTTCGCGCGCACGATGCTGCAGCTCACGGCCACGAAACCGCAGGTCAAGGTCGTCTTCGACCAGGTCGGCACGCCGACCTACGCCGGCGACCTCGCCGCGGCGATCGTCACGATCCTGCAGCGGCCGGTGTGCGGCACCTACCACTACAGCAACGAAGGCGTCTGCTCCTGGTTCGACTTCGCGAAAGCCGTCGCCCGGATGGCGGGCCACGACGCCTGCGACATCCAGCCCTGCCACAGCGACGAATACCCCAGCCCCGTCAAGCGCCCGGCCTACTCCGTCCTCGACAAGACCAAGGTCAAGGAGACCTTCGGCCTCGCCATCCCCTACTGGACCGACAGCCTCCGCCGCTGCCTCGCCGCCCTCCTCTAGTCCTCCCCACAGAACGCAAAACGCCCCGGCAACGATTGCCAGGGCGTTTTACATTTTCAGAAACGGCAAAAATAAATGTCGTTTCCGGAAACTGTGTCTTTCTGAAATGGAAGAGGCTCTTTGCGCATGAACGGTGATCGGAGCGCAGCGACCGAGGGGGTTGCGGGGGAACCCTCCCCCGCTCATAGTGAAACGACGGCTCTTTGCTTTTTAAAGGCGATCAGCCTTTAAAAAGCAAAGAGCCGGCAACCTCACGGCTCACCGACTCTTAGACGTGTACTAAAACCTAAACCTACAACATAGATGCAGGGGGTTTTAAAAACGTTGCAAGAAAAACGAAAAATTATTTCTTCGCCTCAGCAACAGAAACTTTACGGAACTCTTTGAGGTCCTTCATCAGATCAAGAGCGGCCTTGCGGGCACGAGCGCCAGCAGCCTTGTTGCCTTTAACGACCTGAGCTTCAGCGTTAGCCTTGAAGAGTTCGATGTTCTCTTCGATTTTCTTAACAAGATTTTTCATGATGATGGTTTTAATGGTGTTATTTATTAATGTTGA
>LUZH01000245.1 GCA_001602885.1 Bacteroidales bacterium Bact_16
GGCCTGGACAACCTTGTCATGTTCTATGATTCCAACGACATCCAGCTCTCCACCGAGACCAAGGTGGTGATGAACGAAGACACGGCCGCCAAGTACCGCGCCCTCGGCTGGGAGGTCTTCGAGATCAACGGCAACGACGCCGCCCAGATCCGCAAGGCCATCGAGGCCGCCAAGGCCGTCAAGGGCAAGCCGGCCCTCATCATCGGCAAGTGCATCATG
The DNA here is from genome assembly GCA_001602885.1 of Bacteroidales bacterium Bact_16. The sequence continues at coordinate 220 of LUZH01000245.1, forward strand.
GGCAAGGGCGCCCTCAAGGAGGACGGCTCCAGCTACGAGCGCAACTGCAAGACCCACGGCGCCCCGCTCGGCGGCGACGCCTACAAGAATACCATCAAGAACCTGGGCGGCGATCCCGAGAACCCGTTCCAGATCTTCGACGACGTCAAGGAGCTGTATGCCCGCCGCGCCGAGGAGCTGAAGCAGATCGTCGCCGACCGCTACGCCGAGGAGAAGGCCTGGGCCGCCGCCAACCCTGAGAAGGCTGCGCAGCAGGCCGACTGGTTCAGCGGCAAGGCCCCGAAGATCGACTGGAGCAAGGTCTCCCAGAAGGAGAACGACGCCACCCGTTCCGCTTCCGCCGCCTGCCTCTCCGCCCTCGCCGAGCAGGTTCCCAACATGATCTGCGCTTCCGCGGACCTCTCCAACTCCGACAAGACCGACGGCTTCCTGAAGAAGACCACGTCCTTCCAGGCCGGCGACTTCTCCGGCGCCTTCTTCCAGGCCGGCGTCGCCGAGCTCACAATGGCCTGCTGCTGCATCGGCATGGCCCTGCACGGCGGCGTCATCCCCGCCTGCGGCACCTTCTTCGTGTTCTCCGACTACATGAAGCCGGCCATCCGCATGGCCGCGCTGATGGAGCTCCCCGTCAAGTTCATCTGGACCCACGACGCCTTCCGCGTCGGTGAGGACGGCCCGACCCACGAGCCCGTCGAGCAGGAGGCCCAGATCCGCCTGATGGAGAAGCTGAAGAACCACCACGGCAAGAATTCCGTGCTCGTGCTCCGTCCGGCCGACGCCAAGGAGACCACCGCCGCCTGGGCGCTGGCCATGGCCAACACCGAGACGCCTTCCGCCCTCATCCTGTCCCGCCAGAACATCGCCGACCTCCCGGCCGGCAACGACTACAGCCAGGCGGCCAAGGGCGGCTACATCGTGGCCGGCTCCGACGCCAACCCCGATGTCATCCTCGTGGCTTCCGGCTCCGAAGTCTCCACCCTGGAGGCCGGCGCCAAGCTCCTCCGCGCCGAGGGCATGAAGGTCCGCGTGGTGAGCGTCCCCTCCGAGGGCCTCTTCCGCCAGCAGTCCAAGGAATACCAGCAGAGCGTCCTGCCCGCCGGTGTCAAGAAGTTCGGCATGACCGCCGGCCTGCCTGTCACCCTGCAGGGCCTCGTGCCCGAGTCCGAGGGCACCGTCTGGGGCCTCGAGTCCTTCGGTTTCTCCGCTCCCTACAAGGTGCTCGACGAGAAGCTCGGCTACACCGCGCAGAACGTCTACGAGCAGGTGAAAAAACTCTTTTAGTACGCAATGAAGAACATTCGGAACTTCTGCATCATCGCCCACATCGACCA
>LUZH01000246.1 GCA_001602885.1 Bacteroidales bacterium Bact_16
AAAGCCCCGGATTCGCCGGCTTCGAGAGCCGCCTGGACCACGGCGTCCCCTACATCAACGAGATCGGCTACATCGGCGAGAACTATGAGTTCCGCCGCTCCGCCCTCTATGTCGACAACGACGACCCCGGCTTCGGCGCGTCCTACGACGACCACGCCGGCCAGATCATCGCCGGCAACACCTTCGACTATCCCTACATCCACGGGCAGGCCCTCCTCCGCCTCGGCTACCCCTTCTTCTCGATGTCGCGAGACGCCTTCATCGACAATGACACGCCAGCCTTCGTGGTGGACCTGATCTGCGGCAAGCAGGGGCGCACGCCCACGGGCCGCGGCGCCCTGCCCGACCGCTTCACCGTGTTCCCGAAGGCCCTGACCGACGCCCTGCGCACGGCCGTGGAGCAGGGCTCCAACCTGCTGGTGAGCGGCGCCGCCATCGCCTCCGACAACGACGCCGAAGCGGCCGCCTTCGCCGAGCAGGTGCTCGGCTACAGGCTCGCCAACGCCTTCGGCACCAACACCGGCTGCGTCGCCGACATGCCGTTCAGCGCGGACCTCAACGAGACCGTCTACTGCGTGGAGCGCCCCGACGGGCTCAAGCCCGCGGGCGACGGCGCCCGGGTCTGGCTCCGCTACCCCGGCTCCGCCTACGCCGCGGCGGTCACCTACCGGACCGACACCTACCGGGCCGTCAGCCTCGGCGTGCCGGTGGAGACGCTCCTGCGCGCGGCCGACCGGGAGTGGGTCCTCCGGCAGACGATGGAATTCCTGTACAACGGTAAAAAGCCCGCCAACCGCCGTTAGCGGAGCGGATTCAGATCAGAAAGATACCAGTCCACGAAGCGCCCGATGCCTTCGCGGAGCTTCACGCTCGGCTTGTAGCCCAGCTCCCGCTCCAGCTTGCCGGTATCGGCATAGGTCTGATAGACGTCGCCCGGCTGCATCGGGAACATGACCTTGTCGGCCTCGCGGCCGAGGGCGCGTTCCATCTCGGAGATGAAATCCATCAGCTTCACCGGGCTGCTGCAACCGATGTTGAAGACTTCGTGCCGGTCCGGCACGCGGTCCAGCACGCGCACCACCCCTTCGACGATGTCGTCGATATAGGTGAAGTCGCGCAGCATGTCGCCGTGGTTGAAGACCTTGATGGGCTTGCCGGCGAGAATGGCCGAAGCGAACAGCATCGGCGACATGTCCGGACGGCCCCACGGACCGTACACGGTGAAGAAACGCAGCCCCGTGGCCTTCAGGCCATAGAGATGGCAGTAGCAGCCGGCCATCAGCTCGTCGGCCTTCTTGGTGGCGGCATACAGGCTCACGGGATTGTCCACGCGGTCCTCCTCGCTGAAAGGCGTCTTCTCGTTGCCGCCGTACACGCTGCTGGAGCTGGCATAGACCAGATGCCGCACCGGATAGTGGCGACAGCACTCCAGGATGTTCAGGAAGCCCACGACATTGCTGTCCACATAGGCCCAGGGATTCTCGACCGAATAGCGGACGCCGGCCTGGGCGGCCAGGTTGACCACGGCGTCGAAATGCTCCGCCGCGAACAGCGCCGGCAACGCCTCGCGGTCGGCGAGGTCCATCCGCACGAAGCGGAACCTTTCGCTGTCGATCTGCGCCAGGCGCGCTTCCTTCAGGACGACGGGATAATAAGCATTGAGGTTGTCCAGGCCGACGACTTCATCGCCGCGTCCGAGCAGACGCTGAACCAGATGGAAGCCGATGAAGCCGGCTGCTCCCGTGACCAGGACCTTCATAATGCCGCGTAGAGATTATTTCTTGTCGAACGCCTCGAACTGCGAGTTGTTGGAGATGAACTCGGGGACGATCTCCTTCATCAGCTTGACCGTCTCGGGGATGCGCACTTCGTGGCTGAGGGCGGTCAGTTCGTCGGCGGCCTTGACGGCGTCGGCATAGTCATATTCGCGCACACGGGCGATGCGGATGCGGTCGTGCGAAGTCTCGTCGGTATTCTCCTTGGTGGAGAGGACCTCCTCGTAGAGCTTCTCGCCCGGACGCAGGCCGGTGTAGACGATCTCGATATCCTGGCCCGGCACCAGGCCGGCCAGTTCGATCATCCGGCGCGCCAGCGTGTCGATCTTGACGGGCTGTCCCATGTCGAAGACGCAGATGCGGTTCTCCGTGGGGAGCGTCGCCGCCTCCATCACGAGCCGGCAGGCCTCGGGAATGGTCATGAAATAGCGGGTGATATTCTTGTCGGTGACCGTGATGGGGCCGCCGCGCTCAATCTGTTCGCGGAAGCGCGGGATCACGGAGCCGTTGGAGCCGAGGACATTGCCGAAGCGCGTGGTCACGAACTTCGTGCGGCCCTTCACCTTGCCGGTCTCGATGGCCTTGCCCAGGCTCTGGACGTAGATCTCGGCCAGGCGCTTGGAGCAGCCCATGATGTTGGTCGGGTTGACGGCCTTGTCGGTGGAGATCATCACCATCTTCTCCACGTCGTACTGGATGCACTTGTCGGCCACGTTGCGCGTGCCGTCTACGTTGACGAGCACCGCCTCGCAGGGATTCTCCTCCATCAGGGGGACATGCTTGTAGGCAGCGGCGTGGAAGACGATCTGCGGCCGGTGCGAGCGGAACGCGAAGTCCAGGCGCGCAGGCTGGCGGACGTCGCCGATGATCGGCACGAACGACAGGTTGGGGAAACGCTCCTCCAGCTCGAGGCGGAGGTTGTGCATCGGCGTCTCGGCGTTGTCGAACAGCACGAGCTTGCGGATGCCGAAACCGGCCAGCTGGCGGCAGAGTTCGGAACCGATCGAGCCGGCGCAGCCGGTGACCAGCACCACCTTGTCCTTGAAGTTGGTCCGGATGGCGTCCATCGAAATCTTGATCTCCTCGCGGCCCAGCAGGTCCTCGATCTGGATCTTGCGGATCCGCAGACGCTCGGACGGAGCGCCCGTGATCTCGTCCACGGCCGGGGCGATGAGCACCTTGACGCCCTGCTCGGAGCAGAAGCGCACGAGGTGGTCCTGCTCGGCGGCGACGTCGCGCTCTTCCGTGAAGATGACGCCCCGCAGGGAAAGGGTGCGCACGGTCAGCGCGAACTCTTCCTGGCCCTCGAAATGGTAGACCGTCTTGTCGGCGATCAGGGTGTGCACGATCTGCTGGTTCTTGGAGATGAGGCCCACGACCTCGTAGCGGTGCGATCCGCGCAGGCGCGCAGCCGTGGCAATCGCCTTGTCGTTGGTGCCGTAGACCAGCACGCGGGAGCGCTTCTGGAGGTCGCGCACCCGCTGCTTGTAGGCGTCGAACACATAGATCATCAGCAGGCGGATGGCGCACAGGACCAGCACGGTGAAGGAACCGTCCAGGAGCAGCATCGTGACGACGCCGTCGTAGAAGAAGAAGCCGGTCAGCGTCATGGTCAGGCCCATGATGGCCACCTTGCCGAACGACGCCACGAAGAAGAGCATCGTGTCCTTGAAGGAGAAGTGGCGGATGATGATGACGTAGGTCTTCAGGAGCCAGAACATCAGGAACGAGCCGCCCACGGAGGAGAGCCCCCAGAGGAGGTCGAACTGACGCTCGGCAACCGCATCAACCTGCAGGAAAAAAGCGAAGACGGCCACTGCGATAGAAACCAGCAGTGAAAGCGTCAAATCCATCCCTAAAACCCGTCCTTTGCCCAGGAACCTGGAGCTGTATTTATCTAGATTCTTACCGATGCCTAGCATGAGCGAGATTGGTTTCGTTTTATATAGTTTACAAAAATAGCCATTTATCACACAAAACGAAATAGCTATAACGGAAATGTTAGAAATTAAAAGCCAATCCAGCGCAGAAAGTGCCGCTGACAGGGTCCACGCGCGGCGCGAACGACGCCTGCACCGCGGCGGAGCGGCGTCCGGAGCCCCAGTCGGTCGTGCGGATGTTCAACCAGCGCTTGGTCGGCTCCAGCAGCCAGCCGCCGATGCGGGCCGTGAGGATCCCGAGGCCCGCCCCGAAGAGGCAGTCGCTCAGCCAGTGCCAGTCGTTGTAGTTGCGCATCACGGCCACGGTCGTGGCGATCAGATAGGCGGGAATGCCCCAATCCCAGCCGTATTCCATCCGCACCAGCTCGGCGCCGATGAACACCCAGTCGGTGTGACCCGAAGGGAACGAGCGGTTGTCCACGCCGTTCGGACGCGGGGAGTCGATGATCTCCTTGAAGCCCCAGGACAGCACGCCCAGGGCGGCGCAGCCGAGCGCGCCCTCGATCAAGCGGTCCACGAAGCCGTGCTCCGCCCGCGCGCCGGCCAGGCCGAGGCCGAGGTCCATCACGATGGGCACATACTGGATGTAGTTGTCGAAATTGCGCTCCGGCCCGCCGGCGCGCCAGCAATTCTGGAACCAGTCGTTGACGGGCACGTCGATCGCCTGGTGGGCGAAGCAGTGGATGCCGACGCCGGCGGCGACCAGCACGCCGGGCGTGATCAGCTCGCGCGCGTCGAACGCCGGCGCGCGGAAAGCGGCCGTGTCCACGCGGACAGCCATCTGGGCCCGGGCCTGCGGCCCGAAAAGCAGCGCAGCTGCAATCAGTGCAAGGAAAAATCGTCTCATCGGCCCGCGTACATCTGTTCGTAATACTTCTGGTAGTCGCCGGAGGTGACATTGTCCAGCCACGCCTGGTTTTCGAGATACCAGCGGACCGTCTTCTCGATCCCCTCCTCGAACTGCAGGCTCGGCTCCCAGCCCAGCTCCTTCTGCAGCTTGCGGGAGTCGATGGCGTAGCGCAGGTCGTGTCCGGCGCGGTCGGTCACATAGGTGATCAGGTCCAGGTCGGCGCCCTCGGGGCGGCCCAGCAGGCGGTCGGTGACCTTGATGAGCAGCTTGACGATGTCGATGTTCTTCCACTCGTTGAAGCCGCCGATGTTGTAGGTCTCGGCGACCTGCCCGCGGTGGAAGATCGTGTCGATGGCGCGTGCGTGGTCCTCCACGTACAGCCAGTCGCGCACGTTCTCGCCCCTGCCGTAGACCGGCAGCGGTCTGCGGTGGCGGATGTTGTTGATGAAGAGCGGGATGAGCTTCTCCGGGAACTGGTAGGGGCCGTAGTTGTTGGAGCAATTGGTCACCACCGTCGGCATCCCGTAGGTGTCGTGGAAGGCGCGCACGAAGTGGTCGCTGCCTGCCTTGGAGGCGCTGTAGGGGCTGTGCGGCTGGTATCTGGTCTGCTCCGTGAAGAGCGTGCCGTCCATCGCGAGCGCGCCGTACACCTCGTCGGTGCTGATATGGTAGAAGCGCTTGCCTTCGTATTTCTCAGGGAGAGACTCCCAATAGCATCTTGCGGCCTGCAGCAGGCTCAGCGTGCCCAGCACGTTGGTCCGGGCAAAAGTGAACGGATCCTTGATCGAGCGGTCGACGTGCGATTCGGCCGCCAGGTGGATGATGCCATCCACGCGCTCTTCCTGCATCAGTTTGGAAACGCCCTCGAAATCGCAGATGTCCATCCGGACAAAGCGGTAGTTGGGCTTGTCTTCGATGTCTTTCAGGTTCGCCAGGTTGCCGGCGTACGTCAGTTTGTCCAGGTTGATGATCTTGTAGGCGGGATACTTGTTCACAAACAGGCGGACGACATGGCTTCCGATGAAACCGGCTCCGCCCGTGACGATCAATGTCCTTGTGAAATTCATAATCTCGTGTTGTTATTAGTCCCCAAAATTAGTTATTTTTGCACTCACCTGCAAGGATGCGACTTTAATGGCTACCACCAGACCCCCCATATTCCTCTACACCGACGGCGCGGCCAGCGGCAATCCCGGCCCCGGCGGCTACGGCGTGGTGCTCCGCTGCGGCGAGGTGAGCAAGGAGATGTCCGGGGGCTTCCGCCGCACCACCAACAACCGCATGGAGCTCCTGGCCGTCATCCGCGGCCTCGAGGCCATCCGCTGGCAGGGCGCCGAGGTGCACGTCTACAGCGACTCGACCTATGTCGTCAAGACCGTGACCGAAGGCTGGAAGCGCAAGAAGAACCAGGACCTGTGGGCGCAGTTCGACGCCGTCGCGGCCCGGTTCCGCCTGCAGTTCCACTGGATCAAGGGCCACGCCGGCCACCCCGAGAACGAGCGCTGCGACCGCCTCGCCGTCGCCGCCTACTCCCTGCCCGGCCTCCCGCCCGACGAGCAATACGAACAAAACGAAGCAACACAATAAAGATATGCAAAACGGCAAAATCATCGTGGGCATCACCCAGGGCGATTCCAACGGCATCGGCTACGAGGTCATCATCAAGGCCCTCGCCGACCCGCGGATCCTCGAGCAGTTCACCCCCGTCATCTACGGCTCTTCCAAGCTCTTCAGCTTCTACCGCAAGACCATCCCCGAGGTGGAGCAGATGGACACCAACGCCATCAGCAGCGCCTCCGAGGCGCACGTCAAGCGCATCAATATCGTCAACTGCCTGCCGGAGAGCGCCTACGCCGAGCCCGGCCAGGCCACGGCCGAGTCGGCCAGCGGCGCGATCGCGTCGCTGGAGAAGGCCGTCGCCGAGCTCAAGGCCGGCCTGATCGACGTCCTCGTCACGGGCCCGATCAACAAGAAGGCCATGTCGCTCGAGGGCTTCGGCTTCCCCGGTCACACCGAATACATCCAGAACGCCTTCGGCGCCCCGGATTCGCTGATGTTCATGGTCAGCCACCGCCTGCGTCTGGCCGTCGTCACGGGGCACATTCCCCTCAAGGATGTGGCTAAGCAGATCACCGAAGAGCGCATCCTGAGCAAGCTCCGCCTGATCAACGACTCGCTCAAGCGCGACTTCGTGGTGGACCAGCCGCGCATCGCCGTGCTCAGCCTCAACCCGCACAGCGGCGACGGCGGCCTGCTCGGCACCGAAGAGCAGGACATCATCATCCCCGCCATCAAGAAGGCCACCGACGAGGGCATCCTCGCCTTCGGCCCCTTCTCCCCCGACGGTTTCTTCGGCCTCAACCATTTCGAGAACTTCGACGCCACGCTCGCGATGTACCACGACCAGGGTCTCGCGCCCTTCAAGGCCCTCTCCTTCGAGGACGGCGTCAACTTCACCGCCGGCCTGCCGATGGTGCGCACCTCGCCCGACCACGGCACGGCCTTCGAGATGGCCGGCCGTGACGAGGCGGATCCCCGCTCGATGCGCGCCGCCATCTTCACGGCCATCGACATCTTCCGCAACCGCCAGCAGTGGGAGGAGCTCCAGGAGGGCAAGATGCCCGAGCGCTTCCTCAACAAGGAGAAGAAAAACAACGGCGGCGGCAAGCCGCAGATCGCATAAATAAAAGCGGGCCTCGAACGGGGCCCGCTTTTATTTTACCAGAGCGATGCGCTCTGCCGCTCGGCGGCATCCTGCAGGTCAGGCGGCACGTTGGCGAAGAAGTCGAACCCCGCCCGCTCCTCGATCGCGTCGATCGTCGTGCGGAACTTGGCGTCGTTGTACTGCTCGCCCTTGTGGGTCTCGTTGGTGAACACGTACGCGACGCCCTTCGCGGCCGTCATCGCACCACTCCCGTCGAAGGAGCACTTCATCAGGAGCTTGTAGAAATGGCTCGGGATGGGCACGCCGCTCACCGTCTTCGAATTCTCATACAGCACGCCGACCACGACGTAGAGCGTGTCGCGGCCCGAAGGGGCGTTGCCCTTGACCGACTGCTCCAGGCTGTTCCAGACACCGTCGTTGAAGCCGGTCTGGTACTGGGGAGCCTGGTTGGTGTGGTAGAAGGTCGCCTTGTTGGCGTCCGTGCTGGCCTGGCGGTAGTTGGAAGCCACGAAATGGCCGCGGCTGTAGCCCGACACGCCGCCCTGCTGCCAGGACGAAGGGATGGCCGGGTCGTTCTTCCAGCCGTCGTTGCGGCCCACGCCGTTGTCCGGGTAGGCGTCCTTGTGCATCACGAAGGCGCTCCAGAGCGGGGCCATCTTGTTGCCGTCCACCAGGCAGGTGTAGTTGCGTACGGTCTTGCTGCCGGACCTGTAGGTGTGCGTGACCACCTTCTGCATCGCGTTCGCCGTCTCGTGGTTGTACCACTTGTAGCCGTAACCGCTGAGTTCGTCGCCCGAGCCGTAGGTCGTGCCGGCCTTCAGGGAGATGGCCGGGATCTCGTAGCCGGACAGATAGGGCCGGTAGCCCCCCTGCCCCGCCGACGAGGCGGTCGTGAAGGACTTGACGGCGCCCTTGTATTCTTTGAGCTGACCGCCGTCCAGAACCTCTACATAAGCTTGATAGTAGTAGGTCGTGGAGGCCTCCAGGCTCGACAGGGTCGAGCTGAAGGTCTCCGCGGCGTTGGCGGAGCTGTTCAGGTGCGTCTGGTTCGAGAGTGCGGTGGACGACGTGCCCCAATAGAAGCCGTAGTCCCGCACATCGGACATGTTGGTGAAGCTACCGGAGAGGACTGCACTGGCGTTGGTCACGGAGCTGGCCGCTCCCGTCGTGACTGTCGGGTCAGTGCCTCCGGACCCACCCAGTCAGTAGTATACCTTGATCTCGTCGATATAGGTGGCACCACCCTCGACGATCAGTTTGAACTGCTTGACGCTGCTGCCTTCGGCGAAGTTGATCGTCACCTTGGCGCCCTTGTCCATGCCGGTGCGGACGCAGCCATACTCGTTGGCCCACTCCGTTTCGCCATACAGGATATCCTTGCCGTTCGACTGCCCGGTCGGAAGCACCGTCTCGGGCGGCACGGCGTGCAGCGTGCGGTCGGCAAGCGTGACGGACGCGTCGCTGGTAATCGTCACCTCCACGCTCTTGATCGCGGACGTGAAGGTCGGAGAAGTGATGTACGCGCCCTTCTTGTTGCGGAGCTGCAGGTATTTCACGCCGTTCGCGTGCTTGGCGAAATTGCCCGTCCAGGTGCCGGAGGCGCTGGAGATGGTGCCGTCCCGGTAGGAGGGATTGTCACCCGTAATCTCAGCGTCCACGGTAGCAGCCTGGATCTCGGCGAGGGTCAGCACGGCGGAGTCGCCGCCCGTGCCACCGCCGCCGGCGGTGACCGTCACGGAGACGGTCTTGGAGGCGGCCGTGAAGGCGCCCTCGACCGCGGCGACGGCCACGGTGATCGTGGCGGTGCCGGCGGCAAGGGCGGTGACCTTACCGTTGGCGTCGACCGTCGCGACGGAGGCTTTGTCGACGCTGAAGGTCGGCGTGGCCGTGGAGTTGGTGGTGGCGGTGAGCGTCGCGGTCTCGCCGGCCGTCAGGTTCAGCGAAGCCGGGCTGACGGTCAGCGTGGCCGTCGTCGGCTGGTTGCCCGTGCCGCCGCCTTCGCCGTAGTAGGCGACGACCTTCTGCAGGCGCCAGTGGCCGGTGCCCGTGGCACGGGTCAGTTTCACGGACTTGGCCGAACCGGTCCAGGTCTGCGTGGCGAGGTCGTAGGAGCCCGAATCCACGCTGCCGAAGGTAGCTTCATCCGGGATGAAGGTCTTGACCGTCTCGCCGTCCTTCTGCTCGGTCGTGTCGAAAGTGTATTCGATCTTGACAATCGTCTGCTCGGAAGAGACCGTCACCCAGCCGTCGCCGTAGATGCGCATGCCGGAGCCGGTCGTATAGTACTTGCCGTCATTGCTGCCGGCGCCGAACTGCACGGACATATTGCCCTGCACGAACGGATCCTTGTACTGCGTGCCGTTCTCCAGGTTGAGGTCGGCGAAGACGATCGTGTCGCTGGTGGGTGCGGGCGGGACATCGATGCCCTCCACCTTGATGGGGAGCTCGAAGGTCTGGGCCGCATAGTCGGTCTTGGTGTAGGCCGGGGTGGAGATGGTCACCGTGGCCGTGCCGTTGCTCTTCGGGGTGATCAGGACGGCGCCGTCCTTGACCTCCGCCGTGGCGACGGCGGTGTCGCTGGACGTGGCCGTGACCTTGGCGC
>LUZH01000247.1:0-662 GCA_001602885.1 Bacteroidales bacterium Bact_16
TCGCTCTCGATGATGAAGCGGATGGCGAACACGTCGTAGATGCCCTCGAAGGGGACCTTCTGCACCTGCATCTTGCGGTAGATGGAGTAGGCGCTCTTGGTGCGGATCTTCAGCTTGTAGACGATCCCGGCGTCGGAGAGCTTCTTCTTCAGCGGCTCGATGAACTCGGCCGTGATCTGCTCGCGGTCCTTCTCCGTGGCCTTCAGCTTGTTGGTGATGGCACGGTAGGACTCGGGGTCCGCATAGCGGAAATAGATGTTGCCCATTCTGGTCGCGGGAGGCCTTGGGGAAGAGCTGCAGGCTGCGCATCACCTCCAGCCGGTCCGCGATCTTGAGCACGGTCACGCGCGGGTCGGTGGAGTACTGGACGATGAGCTTCTTGTAGTTCTCCGCCTCCAGGCGGGTGTCCTTGGGCTTGATGGTCGAGATCTTGTTGAGGCCGTCCACCAGCGTCCGCACGTCCTGCGGGAATTCGCTGATATCCACGTCCTTATGGATGCGCGTGGCTTCGTGCAGGTAGACGGCGGCCACGCACGCATCCGGGAGGCCGATCTCGTCTTCGACGATCTTGGCCACCTGGTCCGGGTGTCCGATGAACGGAGTCCCGTCGTACCGGGTCTCGTCCTTCAATGCCTCCAGCGCCACCGCGCGGGCTTTTTCGA
>LUZH01000247.1:693-1502 GCA_001602885.1 Bacteroidales bacterium Bact_16
CCATGCCACCCTCGGCTTAGAGGGAGGGGCCCGCTTCCGCAGGAAGTGGGAAGGGGAGCGAAGCGACGTTTGCAGGGGCAGTTCTCCTTGCAGGCCCAGACAGGAAGTTATAACAATTTGCAAATCTGGTTATAACTCTTTATCTTTGCAAAAACATTTGCAAAGATGAAGCGGTCGACACGTATTCTGCGGATCGGGAACAGCCGGGGGGTGATCATCCCCGCCGAGGTCCTCCGGGAGCTTTCGCTCTCGGAGCTGGACCGGCTGGATGTCAGTACCGAGGACGGCAAGATCATCCTGTCCGCCAGCAAGGATGAGGAGGCTTTCACCGGCCCGTTCACCGGCCCCTTCGCCGAACTCAGCGGCGACCCGGAGCTCTGGGGCGGGAAGATGTCAGCCGTGGAATATGAAGACGAACTGCGCCGCGGGCGTCATAACGGGAAGGAGATGGAGACATGGTGAAGCAATACCTGCTGGACACGAATGTCCTGATCGACATGTTCAAGGGCAACCAGCGTGTTCAGGAGCGCATTTTCCGCGCCGAGTTCCACAACTGCTGCATCTCCGAGATCACGCTCGCGGAGCTGTATGTCGGCGCCTTCAAGGGCGGCCGTCCCAAGCAGCTGCAGGAGATCGGCTTCGTCTGCAAGCGTTTCCGCATCGTCCCGATCTCGGACGCTCTCGAGCGCTATGCGCGTCTCCGTGTCCAGCTCGAGCGCAGGGGCGAATCCATCGACGACTTCGACCTGCTCATCGCCGCCACGGCCCTGACTGCCGGCTACACCCTCGTCACCCACAATCTCAAGCAC
>LUZH01000248.1 GCA_001602885.1 Bacteroidales bacterium Bact_16
AAACGCTGGAAAAACGACGAAATCCTCACCCTGGAGGGCGATGAATTCGAGGGCGTATGGCCAAAGGCGCGGCTGATCAGCCGCGAAGGCCAGACCGGCGTCGTCGAATTCCGCTGGGAAGGGGGCATCCCGTTCTCCGAGCTGCTCGAGCGCTGCGGCCGCGTGCCCATTCCACCGTATCTGAACCGCGACACGGAAGCCATCGACCTGGAGCGCTACCAGACGCTCTACGCGCACATCCGCGGCTCCGTGGCGGCCCCTACGGCCGGCCTGCATTTCACCCAGCGGGTGCTGGACGAGATCGCGGCCAAGGGGATCGACATCGAGCGCGTGTGCCTGCACGTGGGCGCGGGGACGTTCCTGCCGGTCAAGAGCTCGCTCGTGTCGGAGCATCCGATGCACCGCGAGCCGTTCGTGGTGAGCCGCGACCTGCTGGTCCGCCTGCGCGAGCGCAAGCGCCCCGTCGTGGCCGTCGGCACGACGTCTGTGCGCACGCTCGAATCCCTCTATTATGTGGGCCTGAGCTGTCTGCAGACGGGCAAACCGGCCGATGTGGAGCAGTGGGCGCCGTATGGGCTGGGCGAAGACGCGCCGAGCCAGGAGGAGGCGCTGGACGCCATCATCGCGTATCTGGACGCCAACGGGCTGCAGGAGCTGACGGTGGGCACGCGCATCATCATCGTGCCCGGATTCCGCTTCCGCGTGGTGGACGCGATGGTGACCAACTTCCACCAGCCGCAGAGCACGCTGCTGCTGCTGATCTCCGCCTTCGTGGGCGGCGACTGGCACACGATTTATGATTACGCCTTGGCGAACGGCTTCCGTTTCCTGAGCTACGGCGACTCATCTTTGCTTTTTAGACGCTGATTTCGTAAATTTGCTGGGTATGAACGAGAATGAATTCGAGGACATACGCCCGTATACTGATGCAGAGGCCGTAGAGGCCCTTGCCCGGATGTCCCGGCACCCGATGATGCCGGTGGTGTCCAAATATCTTTTCCCGTCGGTCCCTGCCTCCGCGATGAGCCATATGCTTCGCGGCATCGGCAGCATCGACCAGTTCCAGAACGAAGTGATGATGGGGGTGATCGACGGCATCCTGGCCCGGACCTCCGACGGCTTCACCTGCAGCGGAATCGAGCATCTCAAGGGCATCCAGGGCCGTTTCCTGGCCGTTTCCAACCACCGCGACATCGTGCTCGACCCGGCGCTCATCCAGTATGTGATGAAGCAGGCGGGGCTGCCGTTCACGGAGATCTGCGTGGGGTCGAACCTCGTCACCAGCCAGCTGCTGGAGGACCTGCTGCGCTCCAACCGCATGATCAAGGTCATCCGCGGCATCAAGGCCCGCGAGCTGTATCTCTCGTCGCAGCGCCTGTCGCAATACATCCGCGAGCGGATCACGTCCGGCGGCGCGTCCATCTGGATCGCGCAGCGCGAGGGCCGCACCAAGAACGGCCTGGACACGACGGAGCAGGGCCTGCTCAAGATGTTCGACATGAGCGGCACGGGCACGTTCGAGGAGAATTTCCGCGAGCTGAACATCGTCCCGATGAGCATTTCCTATGAATACGAGTCCTGCGACGCGCGCAAGGCGCGGGAAGTGCTGCTGCGCCGCGAAGGACCGTATATCAAGAAGGAAGACGAAGACCTGCACAGCATCCTGACGGGCATCCGCCAGGCCAAGGGGCACATCCATCTGGAAATCGAGGCGCCGCTGACGCCGGAGGAGATTTTCGAGGCCTCCAAATGCGAGAAGAACGACCGCTACCAGTCCATCCGCCATCTGCTCGACCGCCGCATCATCGCGGGCTACAAGCTCTGGAAGACCAATTACATGGCGCACGACCTGCTGTACGACAAGCGCGAGTTTGCCGAAGCGGGCAAATACACGGAGCAGGACCTGGCTGCGTTCGAGAAATACATCGGTCACAAGCTCGGCAAGCTCGAGCGCCGGCTCGACAGGGCAGAGCTGCGCAAGATTTTCCTCGGCATCTACGCCGGTCCCGTGGACGCGAAGCAGGCGCTCTAGCTCCCCTGCCTCTTTTGTTACACAATTTATATTATGTTAAGTTGTGTGTGAGAAAAAGAAAAGCAGCGCTTCCCTTGCGGGACTTCCGCTGCTTATTCTGGAGCCGACTTTTAAAGATTGATGTCCAGGACGCCTTTATACTCGCGGATCTGATCGCGGTTCTTGTCGAACAGACGGATGAGTACTTTGCCATTCTTGCTGAAAGTGAACTCAAACAGGCAGATCACGCCGCTCTTGTGGTATGCCGTGATGTTGACAATCCGCTTATTCTTCTTGACGACGTCCTGATATTCCGTGATGTCATACTCGAGCAAGTCGGTCGTCTTCACGTCCATATGGTGTATTTTATTGACGTCTTTATCGCCCGCGAGCTGATAATCAAGAATATTGCCCAGACGGCAGGTAACCTTGTCATCCTTCACGACGAGCCAGTGGTCGGATATGATGACTTCTTCGCTGTTGATGGCGGCTTTCGGCTGGTACGATCCGGCGGAGCCGAATCCGATGGCGAATGAATCGCTGACATTTCCCCAGTTGTTGCGGACTTCGCGTTCGACCGTCAGTCTGTACGACCGGCTGTCAAGAATCTGCTGGAGGGACGCAGTCGAATCGGCAGGATGCTGGGCATTGCCGGTAAGGGCAAACAGGAATAATGCTGAAAAAAGGAAAATGATTTTCTTCATAGTGTTAATAAATTATGCCTCTGTCATTTTCAAATAATATGCCGTCCCAAAGATAGTTTTAAATCAATCAAAACCGGAAAGATTTCACATTTACCCCCTTACTTTTTTTTCTATCTCACGGTATTCTCTCCCCTATTTCTGATCTTTGACAGCAAGATGTTTGGATAAAAGTATAGAATTATATACCTTTGCAAAGAACTTAATCTATGAGAAAGTACAAAGTCAGGCAGGTTGTCAACCTGTTGTTGAAAATTGAACAGTATATGGAAACAGGCAGGATGGAAATGAAAAGGATGATAATCAATATCGACTGGACGGATAAGAATTTCTGTGCCGCGCCGGATGACGGAAGACTGGCATGCGTGGCGACGGGAAAGACACTTGAAGAGGTGCAGCGGAACATCTTGGATGCGGTTCGGTTCCACATCGAAGGGATGCTGTCGGATGGTGAACCCGTCCCGGCGGATTATCTGGAAGCGTGGGTTCCGGAGTATCATCTGACCACGCGCGCCCAGCTCCGCTATGCGGATGCTTATATTACCCGGAAGGCATTGGCCCGGGAGACGGGAATCAACGAACAGCAGCTCAGCCATTATGCCAATGGCTGGAAAAGCCCGCGCCCGGAAACCCGCCTCCGGATCCTTGCCGGCATCGAGTCTATCAGCAAGCGTCTCGCGCTGATTCTATAAGCGGACGAGCACGCCGGCCTGCAGGCGGATGCCGGGCTGCGGGATGTTGCCGTGGTCGTAGTAGCTGATGTTCAGCAGGTTGCTGCCTTCCAGGAAGAAACGCCAGCGGCGCGCGTCCCAGGTCAGGCGCGCGTCGAGCAGCGAATACGGCTCGTAGGCGCGCTGCCCGAGGCTTTTCCCGCCCTCGAAGGCTTCATAATTGCCCACCCGGTCCAGCCAGCTGTAGGAAACGTTCAGCGAGAGCGGCTCCGTCAGCTGGAAATCCGCCTGCAGGACGAGCTTGTTGCGCAGGTATTCCAGCGCGTAGGCGGACTGCAGGCCGGGCTCGAGCGCCTTGTCCTGGTCGATGTGGGCGTAGCCGGCGTTGAACGAGCGCAGGAAGAACGCGTCCCGGCCCAGCAGGACGCCGGGCTGCACGCGCAGCGAGAATTCCTCGCCCAGCGTGTTGACCTGCGTATGGTTGACGGACACCCAGAGGGCGTCCTCCCCTAGCGACAGGTCCTTGATCCAGTCGATCATGTCGGTCCCCTGGTGGCGGTAGACGGATGCGACCGCGCTGATGCCCGGGCGCAAGTATTTGATTCCCAATTCGAAAGCCTGCATCCGCTCGGGACGGAGGTATTTGTCGGCGGCGTGTCCGCCGACGGAATAATACAGCTCCGTGAAGGTCGGCTGGCGCAGCGAGGTGTTCCAGGAGGCGTACGCCTTCCAGCGGGCGCCGATGCGGACGCTCAGGTCCGCGCCCGGATAGAGCCGGAAGGGCTGG
>LUZH01000249.1 GCA_001602885.1 Bacteroidales bacterium Bact_16
CGCGCGACGTGCCCGTATTCGGCCTCCCCTGCCGGGTCCAGTGGAACCCGGAGCGCGTGGCCTCCTCCACGGCCGACACCTCCCCCGAGGCCATCGCCGCGCGGCCGTGCTTCCTCTGCGCGCAGAACAGCCCGGCCGGCCAGCGCCACCTCCTCTTCGAGGGGCGCAAGGGCCGCCGCTACCACATCCAGGTCAACCCCTACCCCATCTTCAAGGACCACCTCGTCATCACCCGCGACGAGCATCTCCCGCAGGCCATCTGGCACCATCTGCCCGACATGCTGGACTTCGCGGCCAAATACCCCGACTTCACCGTCTTCTACAACGGCCCCGCCTGCGGCGCCTCCGCGCCGGACCACCTCCATTTCCAGGCGGTCCCGCGCCGCAAGATGCCGCTCGAAGAGGCCGTGGACGCCTTCCTGGACGCCCCCGGCAAGCCGCTCGCGTCCGTCAAGGACGCCTCGCTCTACCGCTTCGACGGCTTCTGCCGCGGCGTCTTCGCCCTCAAGGCGACCACCGCCAAGTCGCTCACCAAGCTCTTCTACCGCCTGCTTGAGTGCACCGACCGCCGGCCCGGCGAGACGGAGCCCAAGTTCAACCTCTTCGCCTACGTCAAGGGCGGCGAGTGGCGCGCCTTCGTGGTGATGCGCTCCGCCAAGCGCTCCCACCACTACGATTCCCAAGGGCCCGACCACCTGACGATGAGCCCCGGCGCCGCCGACATGGCCGGCGTGTTCGTGGCCCCGTTCCGCGAAGACTTCGACAAGATCACGCCCGCCCTGCTGGAAGAGCTGGTGGACGAAGTGACCATCCCCGCACACGAGCAGGAGATGATCGAATGGCGCCTGACCCGCACCCAGCCCCGCGTGGCCGTGGGCATCCTCGCCGCCGAGGAGATCTGCTTCGAGATCATCTCGGACGGCGCCGGCCCCCAGCGCGTCCGCTACAGCGAGGGGCGTATCGAATACAACGGCACCCTCTTCGACGAGCTGCTGTTCGACTCCATCACGCGCTCGACCCTCTTCGCCGAGCCGTCCTTCGTGCTCCACGACGTGGTGATCGGCATCGACTTCCACTGGGAGCAGAAACGCACCCTGAAGTTCGCCGGCGGCCTGAAATTCATCGTCGAGGGCGACAAGGTCCGCGCGGTCAACCTCGTCGGGATGGAAGACTACCTGCTGAGCGTCATCTCCTCCGAGATGAAGTCCAGCGCCTCGCCGGAGCTGCTCAAGGCCCACGCCGTCATCTCCCGCTCCTGGCTCCTCGCCCGGATGCAGGACCATTCCGCGCACGACAATTTCGACGTGTGCGCGGATGACCATTGCCAACGCTATCAGGGACTTACGATGGCCGTCGGCGACAAGGTCCGCACGGCCATCGACGAGACCTGGGGCCAGGTGCTCCGCTACCAGGGGCAGCTCTGCGACACCCGTTACTCCAAGTGCTGCGGCGGCAAGACCGAGCTGTTCAGCACCTGCTGGGAAGACATCGACTACCCCTACCTGCAGTGCGTGGACGACCCGTGGTGCGACTGCGAGAACGACGAGATCCTCTCGCAGGTCCTCAACGACTACGACCAGCAGACCAAAGACTTCCACGACTGGACCGTCCGCTACGAGCCGGCGGAGCTCGCCGCCCTCGTGCGCGAGCGCACCGGCATCGACTTCGGCGAGATCCTCGCCCTCGAAGACATCGAACGCGGCCCGTCCGGCCGCATCAAATACCTCCGCATCGTGGGCAGCAAGCGCAGCGAGGTCATCGGCAAGGAGCTGAAGATCCGCCGCGCGCTGAGCCCCTCGCACCTCAAGAGTTCCGCCTTCAGCGTAGAACGCGATCCCGCCGGCGCCTTCGTGCTGCGGGGCCGCGGCTGGGGCCACGGCGTCGGCCTCTGCCAGATCGGCGCCGCCGTGATGGCCGCCCGCGGCCACGACTACCGGCAGATCCTGCTTCACTATTATCCCGGCACCGATGTCGGCCAATAGCAAGAATCCCTGGGCCTGGGTGCCCACCCTCTACCTCTTCGAGGGCCTTCCTTACGCGATCGTCAACACGGTCGCGCTCGCCGTCTTCAAGGACCTGGGCATCGACAACGGCACCCTCGGTCCGCTGACGACCCTGATCAGCCTGCCCTGGCT
>LUZH01000250.1 GCA_001602885.1 Bacteroidales bacterium Bact_16
TGTAGTTCGTGGAAGAGAGCTGATATTCAGGCGTGTACTCACGCTTGTACTCGGTGTAGGCGCGGAAGCCGAAGGCGGTGCGGAGCTTGAGCTCCTTGATCGGGCTGACTTCCAGGTAGACGTTGCCCTGGACGCGGGCGTTCTTGCCCTGCTTCTCGTCCAGGTCTCTCTGCTGGATGAGGTTGACTTCGTCGTCCTTGACGAACCAGTTGTCGCGCAGCTGCTTGTCGTAGGTGTAGACCGAGCCGTCCAGGTCGTAGGCCGGGAGGAGCGGGGTCTTGATGAGCATGTTGTGGACGTCGCTGCCACGGCCGGTGACGGTCATGCCGCGGGAGCTCGTGAGGGAGAAGGTCACGTTCTCGCCGACCTTGATGACGTCGCGGTCGTTCTTGCGAAGGATGGTGAAGTCCGTGTTGGCACGGGCGGTCGTCCTGTCATAGAAGGTGGGCTTGGGATAGCCCAGGGTGCCTTCCTGATAGGCCTTGGAGAAGCTGAAAGAGTATCTGACGGAGTCGCTGCCGCCGCTCACGCCCACCACCACGTTGTTGGTCGGGGCGTTCTGGTTGATGGAGGAGTTGAACCAGTCGGTACCGTTCCACAGGCCTTTCTCGATCCACTGCTTCTGCACGGGCATCAGCGCGTCGAGGTCGTAGTAGTGCTGGCCCTCGCGGATGGTGCCCTTGGCGATGTACTCGCGGTCGAGGAGGTCGAGGTACTCGGATGCGGAGACGACCTTGACGCCGTTGGTGTTCGGCTGCTGGAAGCCCATGTAGGCGTCGAAGGTGACGGTCGCCTTCTTCTCGCCCATCTTGCCCTGGCGGGTGGTCACGAGGACGACGCCGTTGGCGGCGCGGGCGCCGTAGATGGCGGCGGACGCGGCGTCCTTCAGGATGTCGATGGACTCGATGTCAGCGGGGCTGAGGTCCTCGAGATGGCCGCCGGCCACACCGTCGATGACGATGAGCGGGCTGGCGGACCCGGTGGTACCCAGACCGCGGACGGTGATGGAGTATTCGGCACCCGGCAGACCGCTGGACTGCACGATGTTGACGCCCGGGACGGAGCTGTAGAGGGCGCCGAGGGCGTTGGTGGTGTTCTGCTTCTGGATGTCGTCACCGGAGATGTTGATCGTGGAGCCCGTCAGGAGTTTCTTCTTCTGGGTACCGTAACCGACGACGACGGTCTCTTCAAGGAATTCAGCGTCCTCTTTGAGGACAATGTTGAAAACGCTCTCCTCACCCACAGGGATGGTCTGGGCGCTGTAACCGATGCAGGAAACGGTGATGCTCGAACCTGCGGGGACGCTGAGGACGAACTTTCCGTCCGCGTCCGTGACAGTTCCGATGGAATTGTTCCCGACGACCAGGACCGAAGCGCCGATGACGGGGAGCTTGGTGTCGTCGACAACCGTTCCGCTGATGGAACGGTTCTGGCCGTAGGCCGCCGTTCCGATCAGGAACATGGCGGCCGACAGGACGGCAGTCGCCATTCTCAGGAATAGATTGCTTGTCATAAATCTGTGATTGGTTGATAATGTTGGTTATAAAAAATGGTTTCCAATTTTTTCAAATTCCTCACGCAGCGTACGTATTGCAACAAATGTATGAAAAAAGGGGTGGGTAGTTTTTCAATCTTTTTTCAAAAGCGTCCAATCTGGATGAAATGATTTGATAATCGTTCAGACCGAAAATAAAAGGCCCCGCGGGCATTTCCGCAGGGCCTTTCGTTTTCCGTTCAATTTCTTTTCTCTTTGGCGCGTCCGGGAGCTCCGGACTTTCGTTTTCGGGGAGAAAGCCTTTGATTTCGGTTCAGTCGTGATTATGGCTTGAAGGGCTGGCGCCCGACCAGCGAGCGGCCGAGCGTGAGGGCGTCGGCGTATTCGAGGTCGTCGCCGAAGCCGAGGCCGCGGGCGAGGGTGGAGACCTTCACGCCCTTGTCCTCGATCTGCCGGTAGATGTAGAGCGCCGTGGTCTCGCCTTCCACATCGCCGCTCAGCGCGAGGATGATCTCGATGTCGCCGGCGGGCAGGTCGCCGCCGCCCGGCAGGTCGGCCGTGGCGGCGTCCTCCTCATGCATCCGGGCGATGCGCTCCACCAGCTCCCGGATGTGCAGGTCGGACGGGCCGACGCCGTCGATGGGGGAGATGATGCCGCCCAGGACGTGATACACGCCGCGGTACTGGCCCGTGGCCTCGATGCTCATCACGTCGCGCACGCTCTCCACTACGCAGATCGTGCGCGCGTCGCGCGAGCGGTCGGCGCAGATCGAGCAGGTGTCGGCGTCCGCGATCATCTGGCAGATGTGGCAGTAGTGCACGTCGTCGGCCAGCCGGTTGATGGCGGACGCGAAGCGGTGGATGCTGTCGGCGGGCTGGCCCAGCAGGTGCAGGGCGAGGCGCAGGGCGCTGCGCGCGCCCACGCCCGGCAGCGAGCCGATGGCCTCGACGGCCTCCTGGAGGACTTGGGAAGGATATTTGTCGGTCGAATACATTTTTCGCAAAACTGGTATGCAAAGGTAGTGAAAATCAGAATTATTTGCTAACTTTGCGGGCCCGTTTTCCGGCCATGCCGGTCGTGCGGGATGTAAATATTGTTTAACTACTAGTTTGTTTTTTATTTCACAACATGGAAGAAATTAAGAATGAAGTAAAAGAAACCAAGGCTCCTGCTACCCGGATCAACGCATCCGTGAAGCCGGAGGACTTCAACTGGGAAGCCTTCGAGGGCGGTGATGTCTACGGCAACGCCGACAAGAAGTCCATCGAAGAGGCCTACACCGCCACGCTCTCCAAGGTCGTCGAGAACGAGGTCGTCGAGGGCGAGGTGACCGCCGTCACCAAGCGCGAGGTCGTCGTCACCATCGGTGGCAAGAGCGAGGGCGTCATCCCTGTGTCCGAGTTCCGCTATGATCCCGACATCAAGGTCGGCGACAAGGTGGAAGTCTATGTCGAGTCCGCTGAGGACAAGAAAGGCCAGCTGGTGCTTTCCCACCGCAAGGCCCGCACCCTCAAGTCTTGGGATAGAGTCAACGAAGCTTTCGAGAACGACGAGATCGTCAAGGGCTTCGTCAAGACCCGCACGAAGGGCGGTATGATCGTCGACGTGTTCGGCATCGAGGCCTTCCTGCCGGGCAGCCAGATCGACATCAAGCCGATCCGCGACTACGACCAGTTCGTCAACCAGAACATCGACTGCAAGATCGTCAAGATCAACCAGGAGTTCCGCAACGTCGTCGTTTCCCACAAGGCGCTCCTCGAGGCCGAGCAGGAAGCCAAGCGCGCCGAGCTCATCAGCAAGCTGGAGAAGGGCCAGATCCTCGAAGGCGTGGTCAAGAACATCAC
>LUZH01000251.1 GCA_001602885.1 Bacteroidales bacterium Bact_16
GGTCGGTGTCCATGGAGTCATAGTGGTCGGCGAGGCCCTGGCGCATCATCTCGATGTACGGGTTGGCGTAGGGCATCACCACGATCATCCTTTTGGCTTTGCCGGCGGCGATCAGGTTGTCGAGGATGTTGTTGACGTGACCTACCTTGAACCAGGTCTCGTAGGTGTCGGTCATGCCGTGGATGAGGTAAAGGACCGGCAGGCGCTCGCTGCCCGCGGGGTCGTAGCCGGCCGGCGTGTAGACGGTCAGCGGACGGTCGATGCCGCAGGTGTTGGAGTGGTAGAAGCGGTACGAGACCTTGCCGTGCGGCACGTCCTGAATGTCCTGGACGGACGGTTCGGGGCCGCGCACGTCGGCGAGGGAGTATTTGAACCCTTCGTTGGGGAAGATGAACATGTTGTTGGGGTCGGCGATCTTGGTCCCGTCGATCACGAAGGCGTAGGGATAGATGTCCGGCTTGCCCGGGGTCACCGTGATGGTCCAGACGCCTTTCTCGTCTTTGGTCATCAGCTGGGCCTGCGGGAACATCTGGCAGTCCAGCTCGACCTTCTTGGCGTCCGCCGCCTGGCAGCGGAAGGTCACGGAGCCGTCGGCGTTGTATTCGGGCGACACGACGCCGGCAGGGAAGAGGCGCGCCATGACCTGCGGGGTGAGGCGCTGGCCTGCGCCGGCCTGCGGCGGCTGGGCCTGGGTGAGCAGCGGGAGCAGGGTCAGCGCCGCTGCGAGGAAAATGCTATGCTTTTTCATATCGTCTTTATTCTTGGAAGAGGAGGGGGAGGGATTCGTCGAGCCAGTATTTGGCGTTCATCCAGGTGTGGCCGAACTTGTCGTCGGTGAACACCTTGACGTTTTTGATGCCCTTGCTGTCAAGGAAGTCCATGTAGTCCTTGGCGTTGCCGTAGAGGAAGTCGTCCGTGCCCACGCCCAGCCAGAAGAGGTGGATCTTGTCGTTGAGGGCCGGGTCGTCGTAGACGCCGCCCGGCAGGGTGGTGCTGGTGAAGGAGCTGTAGGAGCACAGCCAGGAGAACTTGTCGAGGTGGGTCAGGCCGATCGCGAGACCCTGGTTGCCGCCGCGGGAGAAGCCGCCGATGGCGCGGTGGTCGCGGTCGTTGAGGGTGCGGTAGTTCTTCTCCACGAAGGGCATCAGGTCGTCGATGAGGTCCTTGGTGAAGAGGTCGCCCATGCGCGGGGCGCGGCCCGCCGGGTAGTACTTGGACGGGTTGCCGTAGGGGAGGACGATGATCATTTCCTTCGCCTTGCCCTCCGCGAGGAGGTTGTCGAGGATGAGGTTCATCCGGCCGACCTTGAAGTACACTTCTTCGGTGTCGGTGGTGCCGCTGATGAGGTAGAAGACGGGATATTTCCTCTTCTTGTCCTTGTCGTACTGCGGCGGGGTGTAGACGATGGCGTTGGCGTAGACGCCGAGGCTCTCGGACCAGTAGTTGACATAGTCCACGCTGCCGTGCGGCACGTCCTTGAGGGCGTGGAGCAGCGGTTCACCGTTGCCGCGGACGTCCACGATGCTGTTCTTGAAGGTCTCGTTGGGGAACCACTCGGGGTTCTGCGGGTCCATCACCTGCACGCCGTCCACGATGAAGCAGTACGGGTACATATCCGGGGCCACGGGGCCGAGGGTGACGGTCCAGACGCCGTTCTCGCCCCGGGTCATCTCCTGCTCGCCGGCGAACTGGGCGTTGACCTTGACGGACTTGGCCCTGGCGTCCTGGTAGTTGAAGGTGACGGTGTTGTCGGGGTGGACAATCGGCGAGGACACGCCGCCCATCTGCGGGGCGCCCATGCCGCCTCCCCACTGCCAGCCGCCGCGGCGGGGCTGGCGGCGGATCTCGAGGACGACGCGGCCGGTCTCGGCGCCGCGTTCGACCTTCATCCACATCTCGGCGGTGACCTGGGTGCCGGTGCCCATCTCGGTCAGCTTGGCCTCGATGCCCGGTTCGCCTTCGCCGACGAGGTCGGCTTCGGTCAGCTCACCGGCCCAGAGGACGGGGCCGTAGCTGTGGCTGATGGTCCAGAAGCCCGGGTCGATGCCGTCGAAGACGTAGCGGTCCTGGCCTTCCTTGATCATCACGCGCTTGGTCTGGTCGTTGCCGCCGTAGCTGAAGGCGGGGCGGCCGGGGACGCGCTTGTTGATCTCGACTTCGCCGCCGGTGCCGTTGATCTCCTCGCTGCGCTGGCGGAAGAAGTCCAGGCCGGAGTCGAAGGACTCGACCTCGAAGAAGTATTCAGACTCGGTGTTGAGGCTGTGGAGCTTGAAGGAGTTGGCGTCGTAGACGATGTAGCTGTTGTAGAGCTTGCCCGGCTCGATGCCGTAGCGGATGATGTAGCCGTCGGCGCCCGGGACGGGATTCCAGAGGAGTTCGGCCTCGCGGCGGTCCTCCGGGTTGCGGACGACCTTGACGTCCGCAACCTTGACGGAGCCGGCGGAGGCCGGGTTGCCGAACACGCGCAGGTCCTTGATGCTGAACTTGGCGCCGTCGTGGCACTGGCGGGTGTTGGTGACCTTCACGAAGCGGGCCTGGGCCGGCTTGGCGAGCTCGGTGTAGTCGTGGTGGAGGTCGAGCTTATTGTCGGGTTTGTCGATGATTTTCGTCCATTGCTGGCCGTCCAGCGACACTTCCACGCTGAAGCACTGGTAGAATTCCGGGTTGGCGGGCGCGGGGCCGCCGAAGCCCTGGCGGGCCGGCATCTGCGCGCCGATGTGGTCCCAGTTGCACTGGATGGCATAGATGTCGGCGACCTTGCCGAGGTCGATCTGGAACCATTCGCCGGGTTCGCCGGTCTCGGCGGCCCAGTTGGTCAGGAAGTTCTCGTCCACGGCATTGGCGGGGGCGAAACCCTCGGCGGTGGAGGAGGCGGTGGCCTTCTTCTTGAGGGAGAGGAGTTTCCAGCCGGTCCAGTTGTTGTCCACGGCGTCGGTGCGGGTGCCCGGCCAGTACTGCGGGTAGTCGCCGAATTCTTCGTTGGAATGCATCACGCCCTCGGCGTCGACGGCCGTCGGGAAGATGGCGAGCTCGGAGCCGCGGCCCGCGCCGCCGTAGCTGGCCGGGATCATGCAGATGGTCCAGAGCTGGCCGTTCTTGTCGTGGAAGGTGCTGCCGTGGCCGGCGCCCACCGCGAAGCCCGTGGTCTTGAAGGTCAGCGGGTTGTGCTGCGAGTAGACGAAGGGGCCCGTCGGGCTGTCGCTCACGTACACGCCGTGCGAGTAGGAGAGGAGCTCAAGGCCGATGGCGGCGTATTGGAGGTAGTATTTGCCGTTGTGCTTGGTCATCCACGGGCCTTCGATCCAGGGGTATTCCTCCTCGAAGTAGTCGCGGCG
>LUZH01000252.1 GCA_001602885.1 Bacteroidales bacterium Bact_16
GCCGGAAAAAACAGAATTATGAAACTGCCTGAAAAAATCAAAGCGCTACGCAAAGGTGCAGGACTGTCCCAGGAAGAATTCGGGGCAAGACTGAACGTATCCCGACAAGCCATCACCAAATGGGAAAGCGGCGAGGGACTGCCGGACATCGGCAATCTCCTCGTACTCTCCCGCATGTTCAAGATCAGCATCGACGATCTCCTCTCCGAAGAGAAAGCCCTCGCGGAGAAACTCTTCCTCTATGAAAGCCGCGTCGCCTGCGACATCGAAGCCCTCCGGGACTTCGACATCCGTCTCGGCTGCGCCGCAGAAGTCTCCGTCAGCGGCAGCGAGGGCGAGAAACTGGAGGTCGTCTGCTCGTCCAACGACATCGCCGACCTCTCCGGTCTGGTCAAGATCAAGGTCGACGACGAAGGCAGAAGTGCCGACGTGGACCTCAAACTGCGCGACGGAATCACGGAAACGCTTTGCCGGGAGGCCCTCCACGTGGACATTTCCCTCCCGCAGCGTTACGTCCGCAAAGTGGAGGTGGCCGCGCGCACGGGACGGTTCTCGGTCCGGCATCTGGAGTATGAGCGCCTGGAATTCGGCGGCAAAGCCGACGAAATCCTCCTTTCCGGAATCAAGGGCTACACCGAACTGGACGTGAACTCGGACGTGTCGATCAAGGCCGATGCCTTCTCCGGCGAAGTGTCCCTGAACCAGGTCGGCGCCGTGTCCACCCTGCATATTTCCGGCGACAAGCCGGTCGCCACCCGCACCCGCGGCATCCGGACCCGCATCCTCTGCGGGCAGCCGGAGCGGATCGCGCCCGACGCCCCCGACCTGATCGAGCTCAACGGCATCAAGACCGAGCTGACGCTGGTGTTTGATTGATCTCTCCTGTTCTTCTCGCAGCAACGACTATGGAACGAGGGACGGGTCGTCCGGGCGGTATTCTAATATATCCNNGGCTACACCATGAATTCCTGGTCCTCCTCCATCTTGCGTCCCTTCGCGAAGATCTGCGCGAACAGCAGGAAAGCAAAGCCCGCCACAAGCGGATAGAAGGACGGCGCCTCGAAGATGATCTTGTATTCCTCCAGCGCAATTAGCGATTTCGTGAAGAAATAGTGTCTCAACGATTCTATCAGGTCCACGGCATACCAGGCCAGCAGGATGGCGCCCATCCAGCGGAGGACCTTTTCGTTTCCTTTCAGGAAGATGCCGCCCGACTTGATCGAGGTGACCAGGACAAACAGCAGCAGCACAAATGCGATCGGGCCACCGAGGCACACGATAAACATCAATATATACCACACAATGTCAAGGGCCTCCCTACCCCGACTTTCCGGAGCAACGTCGTCCGGCATTTCGTTCATGCCGACCATGACCGACCGAGCGGACACCTTCATCTGCTCTCCCGTCTTCGTGTTGACAAGCGTCTGCGGATAGAAATTGTCGCGCGCCACTATATCGAGTCCCGTGTTGACGGCGAATTCCGGCATATCATCCCTTTCTGATTCCCATCCCGACCGGAAAGAGCCGCGGGTACAAGTGGAGAGGCCACCCAGGATGAAGGCGATGACAAGCAGTGAAGCAAGAATGTTGATTTTCTTCTGCATGGTTCGGATGTTTTGTGTTTCGCTGGGGCAAATATACACAGGATTCTCTGAAATCCAACAACAATTTATCGAAATTTAATAAACTCTCCCTAAATTTCAGCAAACTCCCCTCCGACAGCGGTTCCTTGCCGGCGGGTGCTGTCGAGGGTCCAGCAGCTGGCACGGCACTGCATTTGCAAATTGGGGATTAGTAAAATGAACCTTTAAACTACTTCGCTTATGAAAAAGATTGCCTTCCTGTGCCTTCTCACGGCATTATTCTGCAGTTGTTCTGTCCTTTCAACGACGTCTGACACCGCGATCCGGGATTCGAAGGGACACCCGCTTGGTGGATACAAGTATTTCCACGTCTATTCGGACGCGCAGATCCGGACAACCACAAGCACGTCCAGTTCGGAAAACGGTACGACCAGCACTTCCCACAGCGTCTATAAGGATGATCCGGCCGAATATGCTGCCGGCTTCCTGATGAAAAAAGGATATGTCTTTGTCCCGGCGGAACAGGACGGTTTCCCGGAAGGGACCTTGCTGGTCATCTGCGCGAAGAGCGGCGGCGGATTCTGGACGACGGAAGCCACCGTGCAGTTCATGGACGCGCAGACGCACGAACTGCTGATGACCGTGTCGGAGGTTACCTCAGGCAATGCGGCGAAATCCGTTTTCAGATGTATGCAAAAGGCCTTTAACCCGAAAAGCTTGAATCCGAAAAAATAATCGTACCTTCGAAAGCTGATATTAATTGACAGACCGCATATGAAGAAGCACACCCAGACCGTCTTCTCGCTGCTGGCCGCGCTCGCGCTGGGCGGCGGCGTAGCGGCGGCCCAGCCCGCTGGCGCCCTGGAGGCACCGGTGTTCCATTTCCCGCAGCCGGACGTCGTCATCGACCTCTGGCCCGACGGCGCGCCGTCCGACAACGGCCTGACCGGCGAGGAGATCGACTACGGCAACCACGTCTCCAACGTGACGAAGCCGACGCTCGCCCTGTTCCTGCCGGAGAAGCCGAACGGCGTGGCGCTCCTCGTCTGCCCGGGCGGCGGCTACGTGGACGTGTGGGACAAGACGGAAGGGTATGCCAACTCCAAATGGTTCACCGACCAGGGCATCGTGTACGCGGTGCTGAAATACCGTCTGCCGAACGGGCACCCGGAGGTGCCGATGGACGACGTCCACGAGGCGATGCGCATCTTGAAGGCGCGCGCCGGCGAGCTCGGCTTCAGCAAGCTGGGCATCGCGGGCTGCTCGGCCGGCGGCCATCTCGCCGCGACGGCGGCGACCCATTTCGCGACGCAGGAGGAGCGCCCCGATTTCCAGATCCTCTTCTATCCGGTCATCTCGCTGGACCCGGCCATCACGCACGCCGGCTCGTCCTATTTCCTGCTGGGCGCGCAGCCCGCGCAGGAGCTGCTGGACAAGTACAGCAACGAGCAGCAGGTGACGCCCGACGCGCCGCCCGCCTTCATCATGGCCAACTCCGACGACGACCTGGTCCCGTGCGAGAACAGCATCCGCTACTACGAATCCCTGCGGGCCAACCACGTCCCGGCGGCGCTGCACATCTATCCGGTGGGCGGCCACGGCTGGGCCGACCATGAAGATTTCGCGTACCGCGCGGCCTGGATGAACGACCTGCAGATCTGGCTCTCCGCCTTCGCGGAAAGCAAATAGAAAACTCCATTATATGACACTGAAAACCCTTCTAGCATGCATCCTGGCGGCAGGCATCGCGATGAGCGCCGCCGCGCAGGACCTCAAACCGGTCAAGGACAAACAGACCCAGAAATACGGCTACCAGGCCAAGGACAAGAGCTGGGTGATCGCACCGGCATTCGACAACGCGAAGCGCTTCTCGGACGGCTACGCCGAGGTCACGGTGGACGGTCGCATCGGCCTGATCGACGCCAACGGCGACTGGGTCTTCCCGGCAGAATACGACGACATCAGCAAATTCTATAAGAACGGCCTCTGCGAACTGATGCGCAAGGAGGGTCGCGCCAAGCTGCGCGGCGCGGGCGACCAGACGGGGCGCATCATCGTCCCGGTGGACTGCCAGTCCATCAACATCCCCCGCAAGGAGGGCGTCATCACCGCGAAGCGGTCCGCGCGCGGCGGCGAGCCCGCGTGGGGCGTCTACGCCCAGGACGGGCGCGAGGTCTTCGCGCCGCAGTTCGCCTCGGCGCCTTCTTTCCGCAACGGCGTGGCCATCGTCAAGTCCGCGACCAACGGCCTGGAGGGCGTCATTGACGAGCAAGGCGGCGTGGACCTTCCTTTCGAGTATCTGTCGGTCGGCACCTATGGATCGGAATACGTGTCCCTAAGTCCGGACTTCACGCAGACGCTCTGGGACGGCGCGCTGCGCAAGATGCGCGCCGCGCCGCTGCCCGGCGCCGTCAGGCCCTACGACCCGCAGGGCAACGCCGTCCGCGCGGCTGCGTGGCACAGCGGCAACGACTGCATCGGCGTGCGCCTGCACCGCAACACGGTCAAGAGTATCGTAGGCTACGTGAACCTGTCGCACGACGGCAGGGTGTCCTGCGAAGATGTCCGGGAGATCAACTGGGGCCGCGGCGGCCGCTTCCTGCGGCTGGAGCCGGTCCCCTTCGAGCACCAGGGCTTCGAGGACGAAGAATGGTTCGGCCAGCTGAACGACCCCTTCGACGAGAACACGAAATATTGGCTGCAGGCCCGCCTGTATGAGGCGGACGGCACGCTCGTGGACGTGGTCTGCGACGCCGGCTCCGTGCTGGCCACCTTCGACGGCGGCCTGATCTACCGCCCGGCGGCCAGCCTCGAGCATCCGGAAAGGATGCCGCTCGGCGACCTGCTGATCCTCAACGACATCAACACGACCGGACGCAACCGCTTCACGATGCTGGTCAGCAACGTGCAGGAGATCTCCGGATACAGTGTCTACGAGAACCTCGGAATCACCCGGAACGAGGTGCTGCAGTATTCGGATCCGCGCGCATATTCCCGCCGCCTGATCGAGATCGCCGAGGGCGACAACATCGGTGTCACGTCCTACCAGGAGCCGGACATGGCGTTCCTGCGCAGCACGGCCGCGCGCGAGCTGATGCGCGCCCCGCTGTTCCGCTATCCCTATCACATGGGCGAAGTGCTCAACTGCTCCGTCCATGTCCGCTCGGAGGGCATCGAGGTGGACCTGTATGAGAATCTGATCTGCCGTTTCGACGACCACATCGCGGATCCCCCCTACCGGATGTCCGGCACGGAGGAGATCTACTGGGGGCCGAACAACGCGCGCACGGTGCGCCTGAGCGTGGAGCCGGTGAACGGCAACGTGTCGGCGCTCGAGGACGATATCACCAAGACGCTCACGCACTACCAGATCGTCCTCTCGCTCTATGAGGAGGACGGCTCCTGGCTGCGCACGCTGGCGCGCGTCGACTATGCGGACTATGTCCAGGACGGCGTGATCGTGTTCGACCGCCTGGGCATCGCGGTGGTGGCGCCGGAAGTGCTGCGCCGCGCGGAGCGCTTCGGACGCTTCTCTTCCTGGAACTATGCCCACAGCGGCCGCGACGCGCGCGGCAACGTGATCCATACGCTGCGCCTGCCCGGGGCCCAGCGCCTGCCGCGGACGCTCTCGGCGCTGGAGCAGGCGGCGAAGGGCAGTTTCTCGGAGCACCGCTTCTCGGGACGCCGCGGCTGGTATTAGCCGATCCGTCATTTTATTCTAAAAATATGTCATCCTGCGGATGGCATTTGGAGGTCAGTGTTTCTCTTCTTACCTTGGGGTTATGAAAAGAATTCTGACCTTTTTCGCCACGCTGGCGCTGGCCGCGTGCACCACTTCCGTTCCGGAAAATCCTGTCCTCACCGTCGACGGCGGACAGATCCAGGGTGTGGCCCTGGACGACGCCCCCGGCGTGACCGTCTATCGCGGCATCCCGTATGCCGCGCCGCCCATCGGTGAGAACCGCTGGCGCGCCCCGCAGCCGGTGGTGCCCTGGGAGGGCGTGCGCGTCTGTGACAAGTTCGGCCATCCGGCCTTCCAGGCGGCCCACTATCCGGGCGGCTACACCACGGAGTGGGGCTATGGCGAGGAGGCGCCTTACAGCGAGGACTGCCTCTATCTGAACGTCTGGACCAAGGCGCCCGGGCAGACGGACAAGAAGCTGCCCGTGGCCGTGTGGATCTTCGG
>LUZH01000253.1 GCA_001602885.1 Bacteroidales bacterium Bact_16
TTGTGCCAGGTCAGGACCTTGACCTGCTCCTTGTTGCGGACGGGCCGGTCGAAGCGGACGTACTGGCGCGCGAGCACCCAGGTGCTGTTGTAGGCGGCGAGTTCATCGTCGCCGAATTTGAGATTGTCCGCCCCCTGGACCGCGATGTTCTGGGCGATGTCCAGGAAGGCGGTGGGCCTGAGCCGGGCGTGGCGGTCGGTCATATAGCAGGCGATCCGGAGGTCTTCCGTCGTCTTATCTTGCAGATTGATCATAGCAGATGGGATTGGTATTGATGGCGGTCTTGCGCACGGCCAGGCCCGGGCAGGTCTTGTGCAGGTACTCCAGCAGGAGGTCCTGTGTGAACTGCTCGCTCTGGTAGTGGCCCAGCTCGGCCAGGAGCACGCCCTGGTTTTCGAAGTAATCGTGGTAGTGGAATTCGCCGCTGATGAAGCAGTCGGCGCCGGCGCACACGGCGTCGTGAAGCAGGAAGGCGCCGGCGCCGCCGCACAGCGCGACGCGGCGGACCTGCCGCCCGTCCAGGGCGGAATGCTGCAGGCACTCCACGCCGAAGGTCCGCTGCACGCGGGCCAGGAAGGCGGCGTCCGGCTCGGAGGCCGGGAGCTCGCCCACGAGGCCCGAGCCGGCGTCCTCGCCGTCGCGGGGCGACAGCCAGCGGAGCTTCTCCAGGCCCAGGAGCGCCGCGATGCGGTGGTTCACGCCGCCCGGCGCGTTGTCCAGGCTCGTATGGGCGGAATAGATGGAAATGCCGGCGGCCAGGGCCTTGACGACGCAGCGCTGCTGATAGGTGGCGTCGGAGACCTGGCGAAGGGCCTTGAAGATCAGGGGATGGTGCGAGACGATCAGGTTGCATTTCGCGGCAATCGCCTCGTCGACAATCGCTTCCGTCACGTCCAGGCACACCAGGACCTGGTCAATTTCCGATTCCGGGAAACCGACCTGCAGGCCGGAGTTGTCCCACTCGTCCTGCAGCCGCAGCGGAGCCAGGTGCTCCAGCGCGGCGATCACCTCGCGCAGTTTCATCCCTGGGCGAGCAGCTGACGGACGATGGTGGACAGCGTGCGCCCGTCGGCCAGGCCGGCGAGCTGCTTGGAGGCGACGCCCATCACCTTGCCCATGTCGGCGGGCGAAGCGGCGCCGGTCTGCGCGATGATCTCGCGCACCCGCGCCTCGATCTCCTCCGGCGTGAGCTGTTTGGGGACATATTCTTCCAGCACCTTCGCCTCGGCGAGTTCGTTGTCGGCGAGCTCCTGGCGGCCGGCGGCCACGTACTGCTCGGCCGCCTCCTTGCGCTGCTTGAGGAGTTTCTGGATCAGCTTGATGATGTCGGCGTCTTCGAGTTCCTTCTTAGGAGGATGGCGGACTTGATGGCGCGTACGGCGTTGGTCCGGACATTGTCGTGGGCCTTCATCGCCGCCATGATGTCTTGTTGGATCTTCTGTTCGAGTGCCATGGTTGCGTTCTTTAAAATCGTGTAAAGATAGCAATTATTTCGGTCAGGGTCTCAGCCGAAGATCTTTTTCAGGTCGTTATATGGCATATGGAGAATACGCGCCATCTGTTTCAGGGTCGCACCGGTCTTCTTTTTGACTTCCTTGCACAGGTGGATGCGTTTAGGCAGGTCCAGAGACACTAGTTCTTTTGTATTGAACAGCTTATCGGAAAACTCTTGCGCAATCTGGGTGATGTCCAGATCCGGCAGGGATAATCCTTCCTGGTGAAGTTGCCGGTTTACTTCCGCTTCAACATTTTGATTCAGGAAGAATAGGAGATGGCGCGGATGGCCGAACAGCTTCTCTACGCGGTGGATGTCCGTATAGTTCCCCGGCCAGATGAGCCCTTCCGGCAAAAGGATCCAGTCCTCCGGAAGCTCAACCCGTGTTTCGAACACCTTCCGGGTCTCATAGGACGACATCGAACCGATTCTCCGTCCTGTTTCCTGAGCTGCACCTTCGTCCGAGAAAACGAGTCTGGCGGAACTCCACCGATACCCCTTGGGAGTGAATCCCATCCTGGCGACGGTCGGGTTGCGGAATACATACGCGGTTTTCTCCTTCAGGTCCTCTTCATCGTAGAT